>JAYWDL010000309.1:0-4313 GCA_043779865.1 Polaromonas sp. | reverse complement strand
GCTACGATTTCGATAGCTATCTCCCCTTTGTCTGGAAGGACAATAGGGCGATTTGACAAAGTATGCGGCGCAATGGGGACCAATACCCACCCGGCGATTGAGGGATGCAACAAAGGCCCGCCCGCAGAAAGCGCGTAGGCCGTCGAGCCTGTAGGCGATGCGATGATCAGGCCGTCTGCTCGCTGGTTGGCTACAAAGCGGCCATCGACTTCGACCCGCAACTCAACCATGCCTGCGGTTGCGCCGCGGTTAACGACCACATCGTTCATCGCTGTGGCACTGAAAACACAGCGACCATCGCGAACAACCTGTGCCTGCATCATCCAGCGCCTTTCTTCTTCAAACTCTCCGCGCAGCATCGGCTCAAGCGCGGACTGGTAGTCTTCAAAGGCAATGTCGGTAATGAACCCTAGCCGTCCCTGGTTGATACCTACCAGCGGGATGCCAAATTTTGCAAGGCGGCGCCCGATGCCCAGCATGGTTCCGTCGCCGCCCACCACCAGCGCGAGATCGCATTGCGCCCCAATCGTTGCTGCATCCAGTGTGGGGAACTGCGTCAGACCGGTGTTGGTTGCCGTGTCCTGCTCTATCGCAACTTCACAGCCCTGCGAGCCTAAAAAGTGAGCAATATGTTCCAGCGCCGATCGGGAGCCCTGGGCTTGGTACTTGCCAATCAGGGCGACATGGCGAAATTGCGACTTCATCCTCAAATTACATCACAACATGGCCTGCAAGCTTCGTAGAATGTATTGATGCTTGATGATCGTGCCCGATTGTTGTTGAAGGCGCTGGTAGAGCGCTACATTGCCGATGGCCAGCCCATAGGGTCACGTACGCTCTCGAAGGCGGCCGGGATTGAACTTTCCCCAGCGACCATCCGTAACGTCATGAGCGACCTCGAGGATCTCGGGTTGATCGTCAGCCCGCATACCTCTGCGGGCCGCATTCCGACCGCCCGCGGATATCGCCTTTTTGTCGACACCATGCTCACAACGCAACGAGATCAGCTGGTGTCAAGCGGGCAGATCAATGCACCCCGACTGGCCCCTGATCAGCCGCAAAAAGTCATCAGCAACGCAGCTCTCATGCTTTCCAGTCTCTCGCAGTTCGTGGGGGTTGTTATGGCTCCCCGGCGAACTTCTGTGTTCAGACATATCGAGTTTCTGCGATTGTCTGAGAGGCGGTTTCTTGTCATCATCGTTTCACCAGATGGTGACGTGCAAAACCGGGTTATCTTCACCGAGGCCGACTACACACAGTCTCAACTCCTTGAAGCTGCCAACTTTCTTAATTCGCACTACGCGGGAATGGCTATTGAAGAAGTGCGTGAGCGTCTGAAAAATGAGGTGGAAGCGCTTAGGGGGGAGATTGCCAGCCTGATGCAGACGGCCGTAAAGGTTAGCTCCGAAGCTATTGAATCGCGCGAGGAAGTCGTCATCTCAGGCGAACGTAACTTGCTGGCAGTCAGTGACTTTTCAGGGGACATGGAAAACTTGCGCAAGCTTTTTGATCTCTTTGAGCAAAAAGCCCAGCTCATGCGTCTGCTTGATGTCTCGAGCCGGGCCGAAGGAGTAAGAATTTACATTGGCGGCGAAAGTCAGGTAATCCCTTATCACGAGCTTTCAGTCGTGACCGCACCCTATGAGGTTGATGGGCAGGTGGTAGGAACGTTAGGGGTCATTGGGCCCATGCGCATGCCCTACGAAAAAATGATCCAGATTGTTGACGTGACCGCCAAAATGGTCAGTAGCGCGCTCAGCCACAGCAAGTAGATTCGCAAGGTCAAAATTCAGGGCAATCGCGGTGCCTGTGAAGTGTTCGGATCTAAGTTTGTGTCAGGCGCAACCGGCGGAAAGCTTGAATTTCATTTAACTGATTCTGAGAATAGCTTTCTCAACAAAAACAAACGGAAACAATGACGACTTACAAGCTGAAGGCGAATGGAAAATACGGCATTGAATCAGGGTCAGACGGCTGCCAGCCTTTCGATTTCCAACAGTGGCAAGGCACTGAACCTTATAATCGTGCCTCTGTTGGGGCGTTAGCTCAGTTGGTTAGAGCAGAGGACTCATAATCCTTTGGTCGTAGGTTCAAGTCCTACACGCCCTACCAAATTCTCATAGGGATTTCGAGCTGTCCGGGCATTGTCAGAGAGTCGTTTATGACAATCAAAGATGGGTTAGGCACCGGCTCCCAATTCATAGGCTATAATTTGAGGCTTGGCGGCTGTAGCTCAGTTGGATAGAGTACTTGGCTACGAACCAAGGGGTCGTGGGTTCAATTCCTGCCAGCCGCACCACTTTTTTAAGTGATTTCAACAGCTTAGAGGCTTGCCCTCTAGGCTGTTTTTCTTTTGGTGGGGACTTTGGGGGGACTCGTCATTCCCGTTTCGCCACTTGTTCAAGTCTCAACGTGCGCAGACTCTTGTTCCAGGAGCCCGAATCAGCCTTGATTTTCTCCAATGCACCGTGCAATTCCACGATTTGGGCCACGCTGTAGTGGTGCGTCATTGAGGGAGTGCTGTGCCAGAGTAAATCTGAGATGGTGCCCTCCGGCACGCCCGCCTCTCGCAGTCGCATGCCAACCGTATGCCTCAGGTCATGGACGTGTAGATCGCCCAGCCCGGCAGCAGCCCTTGCTGTTTGCCATGCCGTGTTGTTCATGGTTACGATTGGCCGGTAAGCCATCGCCGCTGGCAGGTGGAGGTTTTTGACCCGCTCCCGCCGATAGACAAACACTGAATCAGGATGTTCTCCTCGCGTCGACTCGATCACCGCCTGGGCCGCACTATTGCAAATCACTAGCCGAGTGCGCCGGCGGCCTTTCACGTGTTCCGGCGGCACTTCAAAGACCGAGCAACCCAACTCGGGTATCTTTATCTCCCACTCCCACCGCAAGCTGCACACCACATCGTCGCGCACGCCGCTGTTCAACACGAACAACGACATGCGCGCCAGATGACCGGGCAACAGAGGTAGCAAGGTGCGCTGCTGGCCCCAGGTGATAGGCATGGGCTCGCGCTGATGCCCAACCAGCGGCAGCATCGTGATTGCTGGAACAGTGTCCAACCAGGTGCGCCCGTCGTCGTCCCGCCATGAGGTTGCCGCCAGATTGAGGATTCTGCGAACTACCCCAAGGGCAAGATTCACAGTTTTGTGCGCCCGTCCCGCAGCGAGCCGCGCCGTCACGTACGGAGCGAGGCTGCTGTCGTGCACCTTGTGCAGGTCAAGATGGCCTATGAAGGGCATGATGGATTTCAGCAAGTACGCCTCCGTTTCAAGCGAAGACTTATTCTGGTTCGTCAACAGGTAGTGCGCGGCAATCTCGTCAAAGGTCCTGACCGTCCTGCAACCGAACAGCGCCACACGTCGGTGTGCCTCCAGCTCTTGGATTAGCCAACTCTCCGCTTCAGCAAAACTTCGGAAACCGCGCTGTCGAAAGCGCTTTTTCCCTCGCCATTTGTCAACTTGCCAACCGTCCTTATCGGGGAGAATTCCCCGGGTGTTTTGGCCCATGGCTTACTTCCTTTCTTTGTGGTGGGCCGACCGTTCCAGTGGCCATTGTGGATGCTTTCGGGAGTCGCCTCTTCTACCGTGTCGGTGGTCACCCCGGCGGCGACTGCCTTGAACTCGTCAAATAAACGATCAAGGTCAATCCGGTCGAATATCAGACTGACTCCCTGCGGAATTCCTACAAGCCGTGGAACCCATAGGGCCTCCCATGTACGGCGTTTAGCACCGACATATTCCCTCGCCTCTTGCTGATTGAGACCCCGTTTCATAAATAGACGACTAGTTTTTTAATGTTTTTGAAATAGTTAACCCGTTTGTTTTGATGTTGCGATGAAATACGAATGCTTGGACGTTGAGTGATCCATCAAATGCAGACGCTTTCGAAAAATTTACCGGATTCACCCTTTGGTTTGTCGTGACGGCCAGCGTATCGGCAGCACCCTCGGTATGCGACCGGAAACACTCTTTTTTTAAAGCTAGCATCCCCCACCCCGATTGCAAGTAGTCAAGGTCAGCAAGCAATTCGCGGCCAAATTTGGCCGCACCGCACCGCGAAAACTGACGTTGCCTTTTTAATGCGGTTGAGGGCTGGTTGATGCTTTGAAGAGCGCGGTTAGGCGCTCGCAGCCAGTCGTGACTCGCCCATCGACAGGTGCTCCAACCCGGAAATGCTGCGGTAGTTCATCGCCTGAACGCCTCGCGTACATCTTTCAGGGTGATCTTCATGCCAGCAGGGCGTTTTTTGAACTGAAAGGCTCCGATCACCATGCCCGTAAACATCAGCCACGATCCCGCTGCGCC
>JAYWDL010000308.1:0-11873 GCA_043779865.1 Polaromonas sp. | reverse complement strand
GCTGGATCGGTCAGACCTTTTACTGCGATACCGACGACCTTGTTTTCCATGCCCTGCACCTGACGCAGATAGATATCTTGCACCGGGTTGCCCGCTTTGGACAGTACGAACGCGCCACGCGGGCTGTCGATGCGGGCACTTCGGATCGCCTGACGCAATTCATTTTTCTTCGTGATGTCGCCCTTGACTGCATTGAGGCCAGCTGCGTACATTTGCGCTGCGTCATAACCCTGGACAGCGTAAACGTCGGGCTGAAGTTTAAACAGCTTCGCATAGCTGGTGCGGAAGGTATTGTCGCGCGGCGTATTCAAGCCGTCACCGTAATGCAGTGTCGTGAACAGGCGCTGGCACCCTGGGCCTGCAGGGTTCCGTCGGTGAGGAAGCCTGCACCGTAGAGCGTCATCGTTTTACCCAGCCCGGCTTGCGCGAAATCCTGCACGAACTTGACAGCCCCACCACCGGCAAAAAAGGCATAGACAGCATCAGGCCTGGAAGCGGCTATTTCTGTCAACACCGACTGGAATTCGACATTGGGGAAGGGTACGCTGAAGTCATTCAGGACTTTACCGCCGCCTTGTTCAAACCCTTCGCGAAATGCGGCCACGTGCTCATCACCTGCTGCATATTTCCAGGAAATAGTCACCGCGGTCTTTTTCCCTTTGGCGGCAGCGACTTTGCCCATGGCATAAGCGGGCTGCCAATTGGTGTAGGACGAGCGGAAAATATTGGGCGCGCACATCGTTCCGGTCACGGCTGCAGCGCCGGCATTCGGCACGATCAGGGTCGTGTCACTTTCCTTGGCCACCTTGGCCACCTTGGCCAGCCCGAGGACCAGGCCAGAGTGAACGGTTCCGATAACCACGTCGACCTTGTCTCGCTGGATCAGGCGCACGGCGTTCTGGGTTGCTTTGGAGGGGTCGGACTCATCATCGACGCGGAAGTATTCAATTTCCCGGCCACCAAGCTTGCCGCCTTGCTCCTGCACCATGAGCTTGAAGCCATTTTCGATCGCCACGCCTATGGCTGCAAAGGTGCCGCTGTACGGCAACATGAACCCTATTTTTACCTTGTCTTGCGCATGCACGCCGAAGACGGCCAGGCTGATGGTGGTTGCGGCAAGCGCCTGCCGAATGCAAATAGTGAGTGTTGTCATGTTTGTCTCCTGATAAGGTTTAGTGAAGCGGATTTTCTTTGATATCCAGGGTTGGGACCAATTCAGGGTTAGCTGTTGCGCGCCACTTTGATGTAAATATTTTTTTCCCGCGTGAAGAAAAGCAGTTCCTCAAGACACTCTTCTCGCCCGAGGCCGGACTGTTTGAAGCCGCCAAAAGGCGTGCCTAAAAAGTGTTTCGACGTTTCATTGACCCAGATGTACCCGGCCTCGACTGCCGCCGCTGTTCGATGAGCAGAGCGCAGATCATCGGTCCAGATTGAGCAGGTCAGTCCGTAAGGGAGTCCATTGACCTGCTCCAGCATGGTCTTTTCATCCGACCACCTGAGTATGGAGAGCACCGGTCCGAATATTTCCTCGGAAGCGATAGCCATGTCCGGCGTGACGTCGGCAAATACCGTCGGCTCCAGGAAGAAACCATTTTGCAGCGCCGGGTCGGAGGGTCGTTTTCCGCCAGCGATCAGGGCGTGCCCCTTGCTCATGGCCTTGCGCCACGTAATGAAGAATCCGCTCGTATTGCGTCTTGCTGACGATGCAGCCCATGGTGGTGTCGGGATCGGTAGGCAAACCGGGTTTGAACGCCGCGCAGCGCGACGGGATTTTTTACAGCACCGCGTCGTAGATGGCGTCATGCACGAAGGCCCGGCTGGTCGAACCGCACGATTGGCCGCACCAGCCGAAGTTCATTCCTCCAATAACGGCGGTTGCAACTTCATCTGGATCCGCATCGGGAAAAGCGATTAACGCGTTCTTGCCGCCCAGCTCCAGCAGTACGGGCTTGATAGTGTCTGCCGCGGCCCGGCTGACCGCGGCGCCCGTCGCGATGCTGCCGATGACTGCAACGCTTGCAATACCGGGGTGAGAGGCCAGCGTTGCACCCACGTCCCGCCCGCCGGGCAGCACATTGAAGACGCCCGCTGGCAACAAACCTTCGATCAGTTCTGCAAAACGCAGCGAAGACAAGGGCGCCTGTTCTGGCGGTTGACGATGATTGAATTGCCTGCTGCAAGCGGCACCGCCGATTTTCCGGCGCAAAACATGAAGGGATGGTTAAACGGAATGATGCGCGCTACCACGCCGATGGGCTCACGCACCGAAAAGCTCACTGCGCCCGGCCCCATGGGTACCGAGCTTCCCTTCATTTCCGTGACCAGACCCGCAAAAAAATCAAGCTGCGCCGCAGCGATGGTCGCGTCGTACTGCATTTCCTTGACAGGATTGCCTGCCGATGCCGCATCGATCATAGCCAGTTCATAGGCATTGGCGCGCAATATCTCTGCCATACGCCGCAGGATCTTTCCACGTTCGAGCGGAGCGACGTCTACACCTGGGCGTCGGATGTCATGACGCGCACGCGGGAGATGGAGCGCGAATTTGGCGGGTGCCAAGGGTGACGTCAAGGGTCGCACTGTGATCGCGGCTTCCATGAGTGCAGGCTCGTACATCCTGCCCGCGCTGGTCGCTGAATTTCAGACGATGCACCCCGAGAGCATGATTCAGGTGCAGATATCCAACCCGCAATCGGCGCTGGAATCAGTGCTGTCTGGCAAATGCGACTATGCCGTGATGATTCTGGCGCCCGGACAAAATCCGAGTGGCCTGAAAGTGTTTCCCCTCTGGGAAGAGCCTTTGCTGCTGGCTTGCGCGCCACAAAGTCGGTGGGTTGGGGCGCAGGCCGAGCCCGTCGATCTTCGCGACGTGCCTTTCATCAGTACATCGCGCACGCTTGTCATGCGGGAACTCGAAGAGCGGGAGATGCGCGCCAATGGGATCACGAGTCGGCGCGTGATACTTGAACTGGGACATCCAGAAGCACAAAAAGTGGCGGTCAAGCGCGATCTTGGGGTGTGTTTTTTCCTTGAGTCGTCTACTCGTGATGACGTGCGCAGACAAGAACTGCGCATCGTATCAACACCGAAGCTGTCCATGTCCATTTCGCTTTTCTTCGTGCATCGGACTGGCAAGGAGTTTTCCGGGTTCCAGAACGATTTGGCCAGGTACATTCGCGATTCGAAACCGCAAGGGCTCAGGGACTTCACTACTACTGCGGGGGAGGAGGAGGAGGAGATGATCTGATGAAAGCCCGCGGTGCGCATTCATGGATACCTCCGGGTAAATGCTGATCGTCGCTGATCTCACGTACCTCCACATCCACCACCTCTCCAGTGCCCGCGGCCCTGGAGGCGTCTTCGCGGTTTGACTCGCCCGGCCACATGCCGGCAGGTGAAAATTTTTGAAAGCGGCCAAAAACCACTGAGGGCGCGGGCTTCTTCCCAATGATGAGTGATTTGAGGAGGCTCAAAACCACAACGATCAGGGCTGCGGCCAACAGACTGGCCGCGAGGACCAGCCCGAATGCGGCTAACACCAGTTTTAGAACAAAACGCAAAAGTCGGCTAACAAAGTTGGGCACGTCAAAAATCCTTCAAATTCTGTGGAGTTTACAAGTCAGGTCGAGCGGGTGATTTTCAAGTCTCACCAAAGCTCACCACCGCACACTGAGCTTGCCAAACAGCTTGGCTAGAACAAAAAGAGGACCAGCCCAGAGGTATTGAAGGTCTTCAAAAAACGAAGGTTTCTTGCCTACCCACCAGGCAGGTCAGTCGCGCGCACCGGTCATGAAGTGCTGCGCTGGCATAAGGGCAAGATCAGTCGCCACACGCGGCACAAAGCCCACCTGGTCCAGCACGTCGCGCTGCAGATCAATGCCGGGAGCAATCTCGAACAGCTCGATACCTTCTGGCGTCAGGCGATAGCTGGCTAATTCGGTTCGGTACAGAACGGGTTTGCCCGCGCACCAGGCCCTACGGGCCGCTGAAGGCTGAGATGGCTTGTGTAAATCAATTTTAATCACTATGATTTAAGATGATTAAACTTAAAAGGAGGTGCTATGGCAATTGCAGCAGACACCAAAGTACTCACAGCCCACATACCGCTGCCGCTGGCCGATAAAGTGGATCAATTGGCTGCGCGTTTTGAGCGCTCACGGGGCTGGATCATGAAGCAGGCGCTCATCGACTGGGTCAATCAGGAGGAAGAGCACAGCCGTTTAACCCAGGAGGCCTTGGCCGATGTGGATGCCAGCTGTTTCATCGACCACGATGCTGTGCAGGCCTGGAGTAACAGTCTGGCTAGTGATGCCCCATTGCCCTTGCCCCTACCGGTAAAACGTTGATGGAACTGAAGTGGACTGCCAGGGTTTTGTCCGATTTGGCGCGTCTCTATGAATTTTTGGCACCCGTGAACCAGGCTGCGGCGGCGCGTACTGTCCAGTCGCTAACTGCCGCACCCACCAGTCTTTTGGCAAATCCGCGTATTGGCAAAAGGCTCCAAGAGTTTGATCCACGTGAAGTGCGCCGGATCATCGTCGCGCAATACGAATTGCGCTATGAAATTGCGGCATCGACAATTTATATACTGCGGCTGTGGCACACGCGGGAAGATCGATAGCCTGGCTGGCTACGCTGCGGATTAGCGCATCAACTCAGCAGCGCTTGCGCAAACTCTCTGGCATTGAAGGTTTCCAAATCTTCGAGCTTTTCACCAACGCCAATAAAGTAGACCGGTACCGGGCGCAAAGCAGGCGAGGCGTCTTGCCGCTCGCGTGCCCACAATGCAATCGCTGCCAGCACGCCTCCTTTGGCGGTGCCGTCGAGTTTGGTCACAATCAGGCCCGTGAGTTGTAGCGCTTCGTCAAAGACCTTGACCTGGCTCAAAGCGTTTTGACCGGTGTTCCCGTCAATGACTAAAAGTATTTCGTGCGGGGCCGTTGCATCAGCTTTTTGCACCACCCGTTTTATTTTTTTGAGTTCTTCCATCAAGTGAAGTTGCGTGGGCAAACGGCCTGCGGTATCGACCAGCACCACGTCTTTGCCGCGTGCCTTGCCGGCGGTGACTGCGTCAAAGCTGACCGCCGCCGGGTCGCCGCCTTGCTGGCTGACGATCTCGACCGTGTTGCGGTCGGCCCACACACTGAGCTGCTCGCGCGCAGCGGCGCGGAAGGTGTCGGCAGCTGCCAGCAGCACCGAAGCGCCTTCGTTGGCCAGGTGACGCGTCAGCTTGCCAATCGACGTGGTTTTGCCCGCGCCGTTGACGCCGGTGACCATGATGACGGTGGGCTGGAATTCTCCAATCACCAGCGATCTCTCAAGCGGTTTGAGCAGCACCGTGATGGATTCGATCAGCGCATTCTTGACAGCAACCGGATGCGTCATACCGCCTTCCTTGACCCGTCGCTTGACGTCTTTGAGCAAATGCGCGGTGGCGCTCACCCCGGTATCGGCCATCAGCAAGGCGGTTTCAAGGTCTTCGTAGAGCTGGTCGTCGATCCGGCTGCCGGTGAATACGGTCGAAATGCTGGAGCCGGTTTTACGCAGGCCTTCCTGTAGTTTGCTGAACCAGCGCTGGCGCTCGGGCGTTACGGCGAGGGCTTGCTCAATGTCGATGGGCGTCACCAGGGCGCTGCCAATCATTGAGCCGCCAGTGCTGGCGGGCGATTTCAACTCCGCAGGCGAGGGCAACATAAACGGCGCAGGGCGCGCAGGCGGTGCCGGAATGGACGCAGGAGTCGATGCAGAAGCTAACGCAGACGTTGGTGCCGGTGTTGATTCGGGGGCCGGTGCAGGGACTGCTGGTGAGAGCGAGGCAGCGTCAGACGCAGGCGCGATGGCTGGTACGGGCGCTTCGGCAGGCGTGGACGACAGGACGGAGCGTAATTTTTTTTTAAAGAAACTGAACATTGAATATGCTTGTAGAGTCCACTATTCTATGAAACACCCCCAGCAAGTCTTCCTGACGCACCCAGTATCCCTTTTTCCGCGCTTTGCTTGCCACTTTTCAGCCTTGCCACCCGCTGCGCTGGCTGTTTGCTTCAGTACCGCAGCCCTGGCGCAGGTTCCCGTCCAGGTCGAACAATTCACACTGGACAACGGCCTGACGGTCATCGTCAAGCCCGACCACCGGGCGCCCACCGTCGCTCACATGCTGTGGCTGCGCGTCGGCTCGATGGATGAGGTGGACGGCACCTCGGGCGTGGCCCATGCGCTGGAGCACATGATGTTCAAGGGCACTCCCAAGGTCAAGGCGGGCGACTTTTCCCGGCGCGTGGCCGCCTTGGGCGGGCAGGAAAACGCCTTCACCAGCAGCGACAACACCGGTTACTACCAGCAGATTCCGGCCAGCAAGCTCGAAGACGTGATGCGGCTCGAATCTGACCGTTTCGCCAACAGCCAGTGGTCTGACGACGAATTCAAGCGCGAAATTGAAGTGGTCAAGGAAGAGCGCCGCATGCGCACTGAAGAATCGCCCCGGGCCCAGCTGCATGAGCAGGCGGCTGCCATCACCTTTCTGGCCGCGCCCTACCGCCGCCCGATTGTGGGCTGGATGAGCGACCTGGACGCCATGACGCCGGGCGACGTCCGCAGCTTTTACCAGCGCTGGTATGTGCCGGCCAACGCCGCCGTCGTGGTGGCCGGCGATGTCGAGGTGGCGCAGGTCAAAAAGCTCGCCGAAAAGTACTATGGCAGCATTGCCGCGCGCCCTGTCCCCGAGCGCAAACCGCGCAGCGAGCCCGAACAGGCCGGGCTGCGTCGGCTGGATTTCAAGGCGCCGGCCAGCCAGTCTTATGTCAGCATGGCCTTCAAAGTGCCGAAAGTGGAGGCAGCCGATCTGCTTCCAACGCCTGGCGCCGTGTCCCCGACAGCCGCCGCCAGCCGCGAAGCGCTGGCGCTGACCGTACTGGCCGCAGTTCTTGACGGCTACAGCGGCGCCCGGCTGGATCGCGCACTGGTGCAGGGGCAGGGTCAAGCCGCTGGCCGCGTGGCCGACAGCGCCGGCGCTTCCAGCGGCCTCTTTGGCCGGGGGCCGCAACTTTTCGTGCTTGATGGCGTTCCTGCCGACAGCAAAACCGCGCAGCAGGTGGCCGATGCCCTGCGCCAGCAAGTGGCCGTGATTGCGCGTGACGGCGTAAGCGAGGCTGAACTCAATCGCGTCAAGACCCAGTGGGTCGCCAGCGAAACCTACAAGCTCGACTCGGTGTTCAGCCAGGCGCGTGAACTGGGCTCCAACTGGATTCAGGGCCTGCCGCTGGATGCCAGCGCGCGCCTGATTGCCCGGCTGCGCACCATCACGGCCAGCGAAGTGCAGGCAGTTGCCGCCAGATATTTCAGCGATGACCAGATGACCCTGGCCACCTTGCTGCCGCAAGCCCTGGACCCGAACCGCAAGCCGCGCAAGCCCAGCGTCCCGATCACCGGCGACCTGCGTTGAGCCGCGCCCTGAACCAAACGATTTTTATTTTTATGCTGATTGCTACCAAAAAAATAGCGACTCGCGCAATTGCTGTCTGCGCTACAGGCCTTTTTACGCATACGTTTGCGCTGGCGACGATTTCCGTCCAGCAGTGGACGCAGGCCAGCGGCGCGCAGGTCTATCTGGTCGAAAGTCCGGCCATTGCCATGGTCGATGTTCAGATTGATTTTGACGCCGGCAGCCGGCGCGATCCGCCCGGCCAGGCGGGCTTGGCAAGCATGACGGCCAGCATGCTCGAAAAAGGCGTGCGGGCTAAAGAAGACGCTCCAGTTTTAGACGAAAACGCTCTTGGCGAAGCCTGGGCAGACCTGGGCGCGCAATTCGGCGCAGGGGCTTCGGCCGACCGCATGAGTTTTTCTTTGCGCTCACTGACTGAGCCGGCGTTGCTCGACAAGGCCGTGGCCCTTGCGGCGCGCCAGATTGCCGAGCCGTCTTATCCCGACGCCGTCTGGCAGCGCGAACGCCAGCGCCTGCAGGCCGCGCTCAAGGAATCCTACACCCGCCCCGGCAACGTGGTGGGCCGGGCCTACGCGCAGGCCGTCTATGGCAAGCACCCCTATGGCTATGAAATGACCGAAGCCACCTTGGGCCGTATCAGCGTGGCGGACCTCAGGGCGGCCCATGCTGCGGGTGTGGCGGCCTGCCGGGCACGCATCAGCATGGTGGGCGCCGTCACACGGGCGCAGGCCGACGCGCTAGCCGCACGCCTGTTGTCGCGCCTGCCGCAGGTGCCCTGCGCCAGCCTGCCGCCCTTGCCGCCCGTGCCCGAAGTGACACCGCTTGCGCAGGCACAGGAAAAAAGCATTCCCTTTGATTCGGCGCAGGCGCATGTGCTGATCGGCCAGCCCGGCTTCAAACGGGCCGATCCTGACTATTTCGCCCTGACGGTGGGCAACTACATTCTGGGCGGCGGTGGTTTCGTCTCCCGCCTGACCAGCGAGGTGCGCGAAAAACGCGGCCTGACCTACGGCGTTTCCAGCTCGTTTTCGCCCGGCCTGCATGCCGGCAGCTTCACCGTGGGCTTGCAGACCCGTCCGGACCAGACGGCGCAGGCGGTTCAGATCGCGCGTCAAGTGGTGAAAGACTTTGTGGCCAGCGGGCCGACCGAGGCCGAACTTCAGGCCGCCAAGGATAACCTGATAGGCGGCTTTGCGCTTCGCATCGACAGCAACCGCAAGCTTCTGGGCAACCTGGCCGGCATGGCATGGAACAATTTGCCGCTCGACTACCTCGACACCTGGACGCAACAGGTGCAAAAAGTGACCGTGGCAGACATCAAGGCCGCTTTTGCGCGCAAGCTGCAGCCCGAAAATATGGTCACTGTTATTCTCGGAGCCGCACAATGAAATACACACCCAAACCCATCGCCACCGAGACAGCTGTCAAACCTTCAGCCAAGGCTACTACCGTCAAGCCCAAGGGCACCGCGCACCTCAAGCCGCCAGGCGAAATCCGCATCATTGGCGGGCAGTACCGGCGCACCAAACTTCCGGTGCCCAACAAGCCCGGCCTGCGTCCAACGCCCGACCGCGTGCGCGAAACCCTGTTCAACTGGCTGGGGCAGGACCTGACGGGCTGGCGCTGCGCCGATGTGTTTGCAGGTACGGGCGCACTGGGTTTTGAAGCTGCTTCACGCGGTGCCACGGACGTGCTGCTGTGCGAGCAGGACCCGGCGCTGGTGCTGCAGCTCAAGGCGGTGCAGGCGCGGCTTAAAGCCGACATGGTGCGTGTTGAGCGCGGCGACGGGCTGAGCGCGCTCAAACGCCTTGAGGCCGGCAGCATGCAGCTGGTTTTTATCGACCCGCCTTTTGAATCCAACGTGTTTGAGCCGGCGCTCAAGGCCGCCGCGCAAGCCATCAGCCCGACCGGCCTGGTTTACCTGGAGTCGCCCAGGGCTTGGCAGGACGAGGAACTGCTGCCGCTGGGCCTGCAGATTCACCGCAGCGCCAAGGCGGGCGCGGTGCATTTTCACCTGCTGACCAGAAACGACATGCCGCAACAGCCGCTGCCCGCTTGACTTCACCCGCCTGCAGCGCCCGCGCGGCCTTCAGGGTCACGGCGGGGGCGGGACGGCTGAAAAGCGGGGCGCGGTCATAATTCGTCCATGTCCACTGCCCGCATTGCTGTTTATTCCGGCACCTTTGACCCGTTCACGCTGGGTCACGATGATGTGGTGCGTCGGGCTGCCGGGCTGTTTGACCAGCTCGTCATTGCGGTGGCGGTCGCGCATCACAAAAAAACACTTTTTTCGCTTGATGCGCGCGTGCAGCATGTACAGTATGCTATTAAAAATATAGCAGGTGTGAAGGTGCTGCCGTTTGACGGCCTGATCATGGATTTTTGCGCCGCGCACAATGCCTGCGCCGTGGTGCGCGGCATTCGCAACCTGACCGACTTTGATTACGAAGCCCAGATGGCCGCCATGAACCGCAAGCTGCGTTCCCAGGTGGAAACGGTGTTTCTACTGCCCGATGCGCCGCTGCAATGCATCAGCAGCACGCTGGTGCGCGAGATTAGCAAGCTCGGTGGCGATGTTGGCCAGATGGTGAGTCCGTCCGTCGCGGCTGCACTGGCCACAGCCCAAACCAGCAGGGGAGGCTGACCATGGCCTTGCTGATTACCGACGAATGCATCAACTGCGACGTGTGCGAACCCGAATGCCCGAACGAGGCAATCTATCTTGGCAAGGAAATTTACGAGATTGACCCGAATAAATGCACCGAATGTGTCGGTCATTTTGACGAGCCACAGTGTGTGCAGGTCTGTCCGGTCGCCTGCATTCCGGTCGATCCGCAACATATTGAAAGCCGGGAAACGCTCTGGGAAAAATACCATCGCCTGCAAGCCGTCATCCCGTTGGTGGTCGTACGCTGATTCGGTAGATGGAGGAGGACAAAGGCCTGTTTGATAACAAAATCAGCCGTTTGCGCAGAATATACGGGCGCAGGAAGCTATCAAAATCATAGCGATCATTCGGACTCGGGCTTGCGTGGCGGCTTGGGGCGCGGCGCAACGCTGGTGTGAACCAGCATCGTGGCTTTTTCCATCTCGCCCCTGAGCAGTTCAGGTACTGCCTTGAGCGCGCGCGCAATGCTGTCTTCAATGCCGGCGCGGTCTTCCTGCGAAGGTTTTTTCAATACCCAGTTGATCACTTCAGACTTCACACCCGGATGCCCCACGCCGATGCGCAGGCGCCAGTAATCGCCGGTGCCGAGCTGGGCATGGATGTCGCGCAGTCCGTTGTGGCCGGCATGGCTGCCGCCAAACTTGAGCTTGGCGTGACCGGGCACGATGTCGAGTTCGTCATGCGCGACCAGTATTTCTCCGGGTGAAATCTTGAAAAACCGGGCCAGTGCGGCCACTGATTTACCAGACAGATTCATGAAGGTCAGGGGCTTGAGCAGCCAGACAGTCTGGCCGTTGATGTTACTGCGGGCCACCTGACCGTAGTAATTTTTGTCCAGACTGAGGGGCGTTTTCAACTCACGGGAAAGTGCGTCAAGCCACCAGAAACCGGCATTGTGGCGCGTGGCTTCATACTCGGGGCCAGGATTGCCCAAGCCAACAAACAATTTTATCATGTCGTGTGAAGAAAGGAAAAAGGGGGCCAATGTAGCGTATCAGAAGCCCCCACGCATAAAAAAAGGCCCTTAACCTCGCTAAAGGATAAGGGCCACTGCCTGAACGCGACCTTTTCAGGCCGACGCCGCAAGCCGGGAATTACTTCTTGGCAGCGGGTTTGGCGGCAGGTTTGGCGGCCGCGGCAGGCTTGCCGCCTTTTGCGCCGGCTTTGGCGTCTTTTGGATCAACCGCTTCAACAGGAGCGGCTTCGACTTCTTCCACGATCGGCGTCACCGACACCATGACTGGATTGACCTGGCCTTTGGCAACAGCTTTCACGCCTTTTGGCAGCGTCACGTCCTTGACGTGCAGCGAACTGCCCTTGGTCATGCCGCTCAAATCGACGGCGATGAATTCAGGAATGTCGGCCGGGAAGCAGGAAACCGTCATCTCGGTCAACACATGGTTGACCAGGCAGTTTTCGGTCTTGACCGCTGGAGATTCTTCTTCACCGCTGTAGTGCACGGGCACTTTCACGGTCATGCGGGTGCGCGCTTCAACGCGCTGGAAATCGATGTGCAGAACCTGTTGCTTGAACGGGTGCATTTGAAGATCACGCAGAAGAACCTTGTGGTCCTTGCCGCCCAGTTCCATCTCAAGGATGGCGCCGTGGAAGGCTTCTTTCTTGATGGCGTGCCACAAAGCATTGTGATCGACTTCGATCAGCGCGGGCTCACCAGTGCCACCATAAACAATACCGGGCGTGCGGCCGGTGATGCGGAGACGGCGGCTCGCACCCGTACCCTGCATTGCGCGCTCAAAAGCGACGAAT
>JAYWDL010000307.1:0-4321 GCA_043779865.1 Polaromonas sp. | reverse complement strand
GCCCGATGCGCCGCCTTGTCTCGCGCTGAGTTCCGCCACGTTGTTGAGCCAGCCTGGTGCACTGCTGGTTTTGCCGGTCCGGGCAATTTCCATCTGGTACTGGGCATCAAAATGCGAGCGGTTGGGTGCGGGCAGGCCCGCTGCCGGCACAAAGCTGAGCACGCCCTGCTGCCACATGGGCAGCAAGGCGCTGAGCGCGGGATGCAGGGCAAAGGTGTTGTCCAGCCGAAGGGCCGTTTGCGCCGTGCCATCAGGCGCGGCAATGGCAATATTGGGCCGGATGGCGTAGTAGTCGCGATCGGCATAGGGCACAAAAGCCGACAGCCCGTCATAGGCGCCACGCAGGAACACCACCACCAGCCGACCGCCGTCAAGCGCCGTTTTGCCCGCAGCGGGCGCGGGCTGCGCCCACACGCGGCGGGTGCCGCCGGAAACCGCGAGCAGCGCAGACCATGCGCCCAAACCAAGCACGCTGCGGCGGCGCAAGGCATGCAGGGAGGAAGTGGAGTTGTTCATGGAATTGTGGGATTGCGGTTTATTTGCGCATGAAGTCGGGGCTGGCCAGCATCAGGCCGGTACGCATTTTTGCCGGCTCACGGGCAATGCGCTCCTGCGTGGTGGGGCTCAGAAAGGCGTTCAGGTACACCGGCTCGGGGATGCGCTGGGCCAGGCCCATGGCAAAGTCGGCGCGGCGGGTCAGCGCTTCGGGGGCCAGCCAGGTGGCTGCGTCGGTTTTATAGCCGTCGGGCGTCTGCCAGCCGTGCATGGGCTGGCCGGCCTGGGCCAAAAAGCCCAGGGTCTGAACAATGTCGCGCCGGTCTTTCACACCGCCAGCGGCCGTGAGTGCCGAACAGGCAAAGTCCAGGGGGGTTTTGAAAAGCTGGCTGTCTGCTGACCAGAACTCGGGCGACTGCACCAGCGTTCGCATAACCGCGCGAATGTCGCCCTGGCTCGCTAAAAAGGTGTTGCTCAGGCGCTCGACCAGTGCAGCCGGAGGCTTGTCTGCTACAAAAAACGTAGCTAACCGCTCTGATACCCTGTGCGCTGTAGCCGGTTGGCGAGCCAGGAAACGGATGGCGTCCTCGCCCTCCTTCACGCCTTCACTCGTGTAGCTTCGGCCCAAAAATGTCTTGCTGTCCTTGTCGTGCAGCCGCTCGGCAAACCGAAATCCCTCGCCATCGCGCAGATTGACGGTCCAGCCCGTCAGGATGCGGGCCAGTTCATGGACATCGTTTTGCGTGTAGCCGCCGTTGACGCCCAGCGTGTGCAGCTCCATCAGCTCACGCGCGTAGTTTTCATTCAGGCCGCGGCTATTGCTCTGCGCCTGGTCCAGGTAAAACAGCATGGCCGGGTGCCTGGCGCTGGCGAGCAGCAAGTCTTCAAAACGGCCCAGCGCGTTGCCCCGTATCACGTTGACCACGTAATTCCCGACAAACGGGCGCACCGGGCCCTTGCCCACAAAAACATTCAGGTGGTTAAACCAGAATTCAGTCATGCGGGCCAGCAAGGGGTTTTCAATGGCAGGGTCACTGCACGACATGACCCGCCAGGCGGCGGCACCCTGCGCCATCTCCCGGCTGAACATGTTGCCACCCGGTACGGGGGCAGCCAGCGGCTGTGCGGCGGCCCCATCGGGCATGGCCTGTGCGCGCAAATTTTTACGCGCTTCACGTTCGGCCTGAAAGGCGCGCACGGTATCGCCCAAGGGCGCATTGATTTGAGCCAGCTCCGGCGGAATGGCTGCAGGTTTCTGGCTGGCCGCATAGGCCGCGTCGATTTGCTGCAAAGCCCATGCTCTGGGTGCCGCCTCGGCCGTCTGGACGGATGCAGGTGTGGGCGCATAGCCCAGGCGTGAGCCGGCACGCCATGCGGCAGGGGCCGTGTTGCCGGTTCCGGCACCACCCGGCTCAGGGCCGGTTTGCGCGCTGGCAGCCAAACTGGCAAGACCCGCAAGGATGGCCACAATAAGGCGGCTTGGGCGGCCTGGGCGGCTTGCCATGATGGCTTTTGGCATGGTGATCTCCTGGTAGCTGTTGTAACGCGCTGGCAGCACCCGGCGTTGAACGCGGGGTGCTGCTTTACACAGATTTACGCTACACAGACACAGCCCGCCCGCGCCAGTGGCGCAACCCGCGCAGCGCTCTACAACGTCAGTATGGTGCAGCCCGTGGTTTTTCGGGCTTCCAGCGCACGATGCGCCTCGGCCACATCGGCCAGTGCAAAACGCTGGTCAATGCGAATAATGACCTTGCCGCTGGTGACCATCTCAAACAGATCATCGGCCATCTCCTGCGTGGTTTCCCGCGTGGTGATGTGGCTGAACAGCGTCTGGCGCGTCAGATAAAGTGAACCTTTGGCGCCCAAAATTCCGGGTGAGAACGGGGCGACCGGGCCGGAGGCGTTGCCGAAACTCGCCATCAGCCCGAAAGGACGCAGGCAATCGAGCGAGCGGTCGAACGTATCCTTGCCTACCGAGTCATAGACGACCTTCACACCCTGGCCGCTGGTGATTTCCTTCACCCGCGCCACAAAGTCTTCTTTGGCGTAGTTGATGACAAAAGCCGCGCCATGTGCTTTGGCCAGCGCACATTTTTCATCCGAACCGGCCGTGCCGATCAGCTGCAGGCCCATCGCCTTGGCCCATTGGCAGGCAATCAGGCCAACGCCGCCAGCGGCCGCATGAAACAGCATGAAATCGCCCTCTTTCAGCCCGCCCTGCGGCTGCGTACGGCGCAGCAGGTACTGCGCCGTCAGGCCCTTGAGCATCATGGCCGCGCCGGTTTCGAACGAAATCGCATCGGGCAGCTTGCAAACGCACTTGGCAGGCATCACGCGCACCTCGCAGTAACTGCCCGGTGGCTGGCTGGCATAGGCGGCGCGGTCACCCGGCTTGAGGTGGGTGACGCCCTCCCCCACAGCCTCGACCACGCCCGACGCTTCCATGCCCAGTTGCAGTGGCATTGGCAACTGGTACAGGCCGCTGCGCTGATAGACATCAATGAAGTTCAGGCCGATGGCCTTGTGGCGGATGCGAATTTCGCCCGGGCCGGGCTCGCCGACAGTGACGTCAACAAGCTTGAGTTGTTCGGGGCCACCGTGTTGCTCGATGCGTACGGCTTTGGAGGTCATAAGGGTCATCAGGTATTCCTTGTGGTCTGTCAGTGAATCAATGTAAAGGACTGGGTCGCCATGGTGCCACGAATCACGACTGGCCGCTCCTGGGTAAGCAATGAAGAGGCCCGCCCCCCGCAGTCATTGAAGGCAGCTTGGTAAAGTCACGGCAATGAATCAACGCCTGACCCCTGCCACCGCCCTGCTACTGGCGTTTCCTCCTTTACTCTGGGCCGGCAATGCGGTAGTCGGCCGCCTCGTCCATGAGCTGATTCCGCCCATGACGCTCAATTTTTTGCGCTGGGTGCTGGCATTCGTGATTCTCTTGCCGCTGTCCTATCGGGTGCTTCGGCAAGGCAGTGCGATGTGGGCCAACTGGAAGCGCTTTTCACTGCTCGGCCTGCTGGGCGTGGGCTGCTACAACGCGCTTCAATACCTGGCGCTGCAAACCTCGACGCCGCTCAACGTGACGCTGGTGGCGTCCAGCATCCCGGTCTGGATGCTGCTGGTGGGCAGCCTCTGCTACGGGCAGCGCATCTCGCGCCAGCAGACTGCCGGGGCGCTGCTGTCCATTGCCGGTGTGCTGGTCGTGCTGTCGCGGGGCCAGTGGGAACTCTTGGCGCAAGTCCGGTTGGTACCAGGCGATGTTTATGTGCTGCTGGCCACGCTGGCTTGGGCATTTTATAGCTGGTTGCTCTCGCAACCCAAAGAGCCGCCTGAAATCCGCCGGGACTGGGCGGGGTTTCTGATGGCGCAGATTGTCTTTGGCCTGGGTTGGTCGGGCCTGTTTGCGGGCAGTGAATGGGCGTTGACCGACGCGCACATCAGCTGGGGCTGGCCCTTGGTGACAGCCCTCCTGTATATCGCCATCGGGCCGGCGGTGATTGCCTACCGCTGCTGGGGCATGGGCGTGCAGCGCGTCGGCCCGGCGATTGCAGGGTTTTTCTCCAACCTCACGCCGCTGTTTGCGGCCCTGCTGTCAGCCGCGTTTCTGGGCGAGTTGCCGCATCTTTATCACGTGCTGGCATTTGGGTTGATCGTCGGCGGGATCGTGGTGTCGGCGCGGCGGTAAGAACGCGTGACTGCCTGTCAGAACGTTCCCGGATACGCCCCGCCGTCGGCCAGCACATTCTGGCCCGTCATGTAGCCGGCATGCACGCTGCACAGGAAAGCGCAGATGGCGCCGAACTCTTCGGGCGTGCCAAAGCGC
>JAYWDL010000306.1:0-4322 GCA_043779865.1 Polaromonas sp. | reverse complement strand
TTGATGGAGCGGTTTTCGTTTTGCGCGTAGGCGGGCGTCCACTCAGGCAACTTGCGTTGCGACTTGGGGTCAGCCAGCAAGTCATCGAGTTTAGGAAGTGTAGCGAGTTGCTCGGAAGTGCGCCTGACGATCCACACCGGTTTGCCGCGCCACTCTACCGTCATTTTTTCGCCCGGTTTTAGCGCTGAAATATCGACTTCGATCGCAGCACCCGTTGCCTTGGCTTTTTCAGAAGGCTGGAAAGTACTGACAAAGGGCACCGCCACAGCGGCCACGCCAGCGCCGCCCACGGCACAGGTGGCAACGATCCAGTTTCTTTTATCTTTATCGACAGGCGCGCCAGGCGGCACATCGATTACGCTTGCTTGGGTCATGAAAGTCCTTCAAGAACTGGCTTGAAATAGGCATAGTGGGAGTCAGCCTGCAATTGTAGCGGAGCGTGAAGCCGGTTTTCAAGCGCCCGGCACCAGATGCGGGCCGTTCCGGCCTGTTAGTACCTGCGTTCGGGACTCCCATACTTTGTTGCAAACACGGCTTTAGGGAAGGTCGACAAATTCATGTCAATATTTCATAATTGTTTGCCGACAACCGTAGCGCGGGTTCGGTATCACCGTTAAAAAAAACAGGAGTAAACAGCATGGGAATGATGCAGGAATTCAAGGAGTTTGCCGCCAAGGGCAGCGTGATTGATCTGGCCGTTGGCGTGATCATTGGCGCGGCCTTTAGCAAGATTGTCGATTCCATGGTGGGCGACCTGATCATGCCGGTAGTCGGTGCGGTGATCGGCAAGCTGGATTTTTCCAACTTGTTCCTGGTCCTGGGCAGCGTGCCGGCAGGCATTCCCATGACGCTCGATGCGTTGAAAAAAGCAGGCGTTCCGGTGTTTGCGTACGGCAATTTCATCACGGTCGCAGTTAACTTTGTGATTCTGGCGTTCATCATTTTCCTGATGGTCAAGCAGATCAACAAGCTCAAACGCAACAATCCCGTAGCTGTAATTGTTGAGACGCCCGAAGACACCATGCTCCTGCGCGAAATTCGTGACAACCTGAGCCTGAAAAGGTAGGCGCAGCCGCGCCTTGTCCAGGCGTTTAAATTTTATTAGCTAGAGGCAGCCAGTTGCCGCGCCATGCGAATGGCAGCCAGCAGACTGGAAGCGTTGGCCTGGCCGGTACCGGCAATATCGAAGGCTGTTCCATGGTCCGGGCTGGTGCGCACCAGCGGCAGACCGAGCGTGACGTTGACGCCCTGCTCAACGCCCAGGTATTTGACCGCAATCAGCCCCTGGTCGTGGTACATCGCGACCACCACGTCAAACTCGCCGGGCTTGACTGGCGTGTTGCGCGCCCGCATGAACACCGTGTCTGGCGCGAAGGGGCCGCTCACATCCATTCCCTCCGCCCGGGCGGCGGCAATGGCCGGGGCAATCACCATCTGCTCCTCGCTGCCAAACAGCCCGCCCTCGCCTGCGTGTGGGTTCAGGCCAGCAACGGCGATACGCGGCGGCCGTTCCAGGCTGGCGCTCACTGCGCCATGCGTGATGCGCAGGGTTTGCAACACGTTGTCAAAAGTGACAGCCTCAATGGCGCGCCTGAGCGACATGTGGATGCTCACCAGTACGGTTTTCAGCTCGTCATTGGCCAGCATCATGCGCACCGGCACTTCGCTCACGGGCTTGCCCAAAAACGCGGCGGCCTCGGCCTGCAGCATCTCGGTGTGACCGGGAAAACCTGCGACCCAACTGCCCGCCGCCGCCAGCGCTTCCTTGTGAATAGGCGCCGTCACCATCGCTGCAGCCTCGCCTGCGAGCACCGCGCGTGCTGCCCAGACAATGCATTCGGCAGCGGCTTTACCCGCCAAACCACTTACCAGCCCATACGGAACGGGCGCAATCCGCTCACATTTTTGTAGCACGCCGATGCAGTTGGGCGGCACCGATGATGCAGCGGCCAGCGAACCGAGTTGCGCCACCGGCAGGGCCAGGGTTCCCGCTGTTGTAGCCATCAGCGCCGCGGCGCGGCGCAGCGTGGTCACGTCACCCACGACGATGCAGCCGGCCAGATCGGCTGGCGACTCACGAAACGCCTTGGCGATGATTTCAGGGCCAATGCCAGCGGCATCGCCCATGGTGATGAGCAGGGGCTTAGGTTTGGTTGTCATGCGGGGTTGTCAATATCGATGAACTGGTGATGCAGCCCGAATTGCGCCGCGACATGCGCCGCCACGGCCGGCGCGCCGTAACGCTCCGAGGCATGGTGGCCGCAGGCGATAAAAGCAACGCCCATCTCGCGCGCATAGTGGGCTTGCGGCTCGGAAATCTCGCCGGTGATGAAGGCGTCGGCCCCTGCGGCAATGGCAGCTTCAAAATAGCTTTGCGCTCCGCCGCTGCACCATGCTATGTTTTTAATAGTTGCTCGCGCACATCCTGCCTGCACGACAGGCCTTTTTAACCTGTTTTTAATGTGTTCGGCCAGCTCGCCGGTGTTGGCAAAACTGCCGCCATCGACTCGCCTACCCAAAAAACCCAGGTCCTGCTCGCCGAAGCGCGTGCTGGCTTTCAGGCCGAGTTTCAGGCCGAGCTGCGCATTATTGCCAAGTTCAGGGTGCGCATCCAGCGGCAGGTGGTAGGCGAACAGGTTGATATCGTGTGCCAGCAACAACGCCAGGCGCTGCTTCATCCAGCCGGTGACACAGCCATCCTGGCCGCGCCAGAACAGGCCGTGGTGCACAAAAATAGCATCGGCCTGTGCAGCAATGGCCGCTTCAATCAGCGCGCGGCTGGCCGTGACGCCAGAGACGATGCTGCGAATCTGCGCTCGCCCCTCAACCTGCAGACCGTTAGGGCCGTAGTCTTTGAAGCGCGCGGGCTGCAGCAGCGCATCGAAGGCTTGCAGCAAGCCCTGTCTCGTTGGGGTGTTCATGAGCCGATTGTCTCAGGCAAGCGCATTCTTGCCACATAAAGGCACAATAGGTGTCCAGCGTCCGCCCCATGGGCACCGCCTGGACATTTACCTTTCTTTTTACGCCTGCTGATTCCTTTTTCACCATGAAGCGCACCTGGCTCCTTTTTTCCCAGACCGTCACCATTTTGGTAGCGGCTTATTTTGTAGTGGCAACGCTGCAGCCACAGTGGTTGAACAAGCGATCCGCCTTGAGCGGTGTCTCGCTGATCGAGGCCCCGGCCAGCAGCGTGCCGCGCGCTGTCGGTTCAGCAAGCCCGACTAGCAGTTTCGCTCAGGCCGCAAAAATAGCCTCGGCGGCCGTCGTGAGCATCAACACCAGCAAGGCGGCCGTCAAAAACCCGCAGATGGACGACCCGTGGTTCAGGTTTTTCTTCGGCGACCAGGGTCCGGGTGAAGCGCAGGTCGGGCTGGGTAGCGGCGTGATCGTCAGCAGCAGCGGCTACATCCTGACCAACAACCACGTCGTCGAAGGCGCGGACGAAATCGAGGTCATCCTCAACGACACCCGCAAGGCCAAGGCGCAGGTGATCGGCACCGACCCCGACACCGACCTGGCGATTCTCAAGATCGAGCTGGACAAACTGCCCGTCATCGTTCTGGGCAACTCCGACGCGTTGCTGGTGGGCGACCCGGTACTGGCCATTGGCAACCCCTTTGGCGTGGGGCAGACTGTGACGGGCGGCATTGTGAGCGCGCTGGGCCGTAACCAGCTGGGCATCAACACTTTTGAAAACTTCATCCAGACCGATGCGGCGATCAACCCTGGCAATTCAGGCGGCGCTCTGGTCGATGTGAACGGTAACCTGATGGGCATCAACACCGCAATTTATTCACGCTCGGGCGGCTCCATGGGCATCGGTTTTGCGATTCCCGTGTCGACCGCCAAACAGGTGCTGGAAGGCATTGTGAAAGACGGCCAGGTCACGCGCGGCTGGATTGGCGTGGAGCCGCAGGAGCTCAATGCCGAACTGGCCGAGGCCTTCAAGCTCAAGCCGGAGGCAACCAGGGCGGGCGGCGTCATCATCACCGGCGTGCTGCAAAATGGTCCGGCCGCGCAGGGCGGGATCCGGCCAGGCGACGTGATCACGGCTGTCGATGGCAAGCCTGTCAGCAATGTGAGCCAGTTGCTGACTGCCGTGGCCGCCCTCAAGCCCGGCGCACCTGCCCCGCTGACGGTGCTGCGCGGCAATGGCCCGGTCGAGATTGCGGTGACGCCCGGCAAACGCCAGCGGCCCAACACGGTTCAGCGCTAAGGATGTTGCTAAGAATAACTTTCCGGATTCAGTTCGAAATCCGGTGTTGCCCGATGGGTGGTGTGCAGATGCAAACCGGGTACGTAAAATCCAGGGATGAGTACAC
>JAYWDL010000305.1:0-4324 GCA_043779865.1 Polaromonas sp. | reverse complement strand
GGCGACCGCATCAAGCTCATGGCGAGCGAGGCAACCTATAACGCCGAACAGCTGGGCGTCTTTACCCCGCACACCGAGGCGCGCCAGGCACTCGAAGCTGGCGAAGTGGGTTTTGTCATCGCGGGCATCAAAGAACTCCAGGCCGCGCGCGTGGGTGACACCGTCACCCTGATCAAGGCCGGCACGGGGGGCGCAGCGTTTACCGCCACCGAAGCACTGCCGGGTTTCAAGGAAATCCAGCCCCAGGTGTTTGCGGGCCTTTATCCGTCAGAAGCCAGCGAGTATGAGTCCCTGCGCGATGCGCTTGAAAAGCTCAAGCTCAACGATGCGTCACTGCATTACGAGCCTGAAGTCAGTGAGGCGCTGGGCTTCGGCTTTCGCTGCGGCTTCCTGGGCCTTCTGCACATGGAGATTGTTCAGGAGCGGCTGGAGCGCGAATTTGACCAGGATCTGATCACGACCGCACCCAGCGTGGTGTACGAGGTGCTCAAGGCCGATGGCGAAATCATGATGGTCGAAAACCCCTCGAAAATTCCTGACGCAGGCAGGGTCAGCGAAATTCGCGAGCCGATCGTCACCGTGCATCTGTACATGCCGCAAGACTATGTCGGCGCCGTCATGACGCTGGCCAACCTCAAGCGCGGCGTCCAGCTGAACATGGCCTACCATGGCAAGCAGGTCATGCTGACCTATGAGATGCCGCTGGGCGAGATCGTGCTCGATTTCTTTGACAAGCTCAAATCGGTTTCACGCGGCTACGCGTCAATGGACTACGAATTCAAGGAATTTCGAGCGTCTGACGTAGTGAAGGTCGATATTTTGCTCAACGGCGAGAAAGTGGATGCGCTGTCCATCATTGTTCACCGCAGCCAGTCGGCATATCGCGGACGGGCTGTGGTCGCCAAAATGCGCGAAATTATTTCGCGCCAGCAGTTTGACGTGGCGATTCAGGCGGCCATCGGAGCCAACGTAATTGCGCGTGAGACAATCAAAGCTTTGCGTAAAAATGTGATCGCCAAGTGCTACGGCGGCGATATTTCACGCAAACGCAAGCTTCTCGAAAAACAAAAAGCAGGTAAAAAGCGCATGAAACAAATCGGTTCGGTCGAGGTGCCGCAAGAGGCCTTCCTGGCGATATTGCAGGTAGAAGATTAATGCGCGGTGCAATGAGTTCCATCACGGCGGTTGTGCTGGCCGCGTTTGTCGGCTATGGGGCCGCCTGGTATTTTGGCGTGGTAGAAGGCAACTTTTCGGTGTTGCTGTTTCTGGCAACGGTGGTGACAGGCATCTACTGGCTGGCTGAACGATTTTACTTTTTGCCACAGCGTCGCAAAGCCGTCGCCCTGCTCGAAGCGAATGCTGTCAAGCGCCAGGCTGAGCTGGCCAAAATGGGCATTCAACAAGTCGACGACAACACCCGTGAAGCCAGGGGCCGGCTCATCATGCAGCCATGGTGGCTCGACTGGACTGCGGGTTTGTTCCCGGTCATCATTGTCGTTTTCCTGCTGCGTTCCTTTCTGTTTGAGCCTTTCAAAATTCCATCAGGCTCGATGATTCCGACGCTGCTCATAAACGACCTGATTCTGGTCAATAAATTTCACTATGGCGTGCGCCTGCCGGTTATCAACAAAAAAGTGCTGGACAACCACAGCCCCGAGCGCGGTGACGTCATGGTGTTCCGTTATCCGCCAAAGCCCAGCCTGGACTACATCAAACGCGTGGTCGGCCTTCCTGGTGACGTGGTGGCCTACCTGAATAAAAAACTCACCATCAACGGCAAGCCGCTGCCGAAAACGCCACTGCCTGATTTTTTTGATGCGGATGCGCTGCGTTACGCCAAGCAGTTCCAGGAAACCAATGGCGACAAGACCTATCGCCTGCTCAATGACGATGACCGTCCGTCTTTCATTGCCGGAGCTGATAACTTTTCCTTCAGGGAAAACTGTCGCTACAGCACCGAGGGCGTGGTGTGCAAAGTGCCCGAAGGGCACTATTTCATGATGGGCGACAACCGGGATAATTCGCTGGATTCGCGTTATTGGGGTTTTGTGCCCGAAGAAAATATCGTCGGCAAGGCGTTTTTTGTCTGGATGAATTTTGGCAATCTCAAGCGCATCGGCTCCTTCCAGTAGCATGGCCTGCGGTGATGCCCCAATAAACCTGTCCACGATTTACACGACGTCCAGTCAGAGCAGAAAAATGAAACATCAGCAACGCGGCATTTCCTTTATCGGTCTTCTGTTTGTGGGCGCCGTGCTGGCGTGTACTGGTATTCTGGCCGCCCAGGTGCTGCCGACACTGATCGAATTTCAGGCGATTACCAAGGCAGCCAGCAAGGCTGCAGCGGGTAACACGGTAGCAGAAGTAAGAGCCATTTTCGACAAGGCCGGGGCAATCGATGATATTCACTCGGTTTCCGGCAAAGACCTGGAGGTGAGCAAAGAGGGCGATAAAACTGTGGTGGCATTTGCCTATACGCGGGAAATTCACATGGCAGGCCCCGCTTTCCTGTTGCTCAAGTACAACGGCCGATCCAGGTAAGTGCGATCCATTGTCACGTCAAGCCCAAGTCTGCTGGCTTTGCAAAAACGCCTGCAGCATGAGTTTGCCAATCCAAAGCTTCTTGCGCAGGCACTCACGCATCGCAGTTTTTCGGCTGACCATAACGAACGGATCGAGTTTCTGGGCGATTCCGTCTTGAACCTGGCGGTTGCAGCGCTGCTGTACGAGCAGTTGAGTGAATTGCCTGAAGGCGATTTATCCCGCGTGCGCGCCAACCTCGTCAAGCAGGATACGCTGCACAGGCTGGCTGTGGTCCTGGGCTTGCCGGACATGCTGCGGCTGGGCGAGGGTGAAGCCCGGTCTGGCGGGCAGAACCGGCCGTCCATACTGGCTGATGCGCTGGAGGCGGTGATAGGCGCGGTGTATCTTGATGCGGGTTTTGACAAGGCCGACCAGTTGGTACGCCGCCTGTTCAAGGATGTAGAAGTCAACCCGCAGATGCAGGCCATCGGCAAAGACCCGAAAACTCAATTGCAGGAGTGGCTGCAAGGGCGCAAAATGAGCCTGCCCATTTACCGGGTGGTTGCGACCATAGGTGCCGCGCACAAGCAAACCTTCGATGTGGAATGCGAAATCATCGAGTTGCGTCGCGCCGAGCGTGGCATTGGTGGCTCGCGCCGCGCTGGTGAGCAGGCCGCCGCAACCGCCATGCTGCTGTTCGTCAAGACACTGCCTTCCTGACGCATCGCTGCACAATGCCTTACAGGCCGCAGCCCAACACGATTGAATTGATCATGAGTACCGGTAAAAAAGAAACCAGCAAGCCCGTAAAAACCTCGCCACAGGCTGAGGCAATGACGGCACCAAAAACATCTGCAGGGCAGGGCCAAAGCCAGGATGCGCTCGATGCCATGCTGGCCCAGGCCCTGTCGTCGCGCGCAGCAGCGGTGCCGGCTGAAGAGCCCGCAGTCGCCAGTGTTCCGCCGGTCGGCGAGCAGCGTTGTGGCCTGATTGCCATCGTCGGCAAGCCCAATGTTGGCAAATCAACCTTGCTCAATGCGCTGGTGGGCCAGAAAGTCAGTATCACCTCGCGCAAGGCGCAGACCACGCGCCACCGCATCACCGGCATGCGGACACGTGATGCCACGCAGTTTGTGTTCGTGGACACTCCTGGCTTTCAGACCCGGCATGGCAATGCCCTGAACCGCTCGCTCAACCGCACCGTGGTAGGCGCTGTGAATGATGTGGACTTGATTGTTTTTGTGGTCGAGGCCGGCCAGTTCAACCTGGCCGACGCCAAGGTGCTGGCCCTGTTGCCTGAAAAAACGCCGGCCATTTTGCTTGCCAACAAGTTCGACCTGATTCACCGCCGCGCAGAAATTGCGCCCTGGCTCCGGTCCATGCAGGAGCGGCACAACTTTGCCGAGTTTGTGCCCATGTCGGCCAATAACGCCAAAGACATTGAGCGGCTGTTTGGCATTTGCGAGAAATACCTTCCGGTCCAGCCCTGGATGTACGGCGCCGATGAATTGACCGACCGCAGTGACCGCTTCATGGCCGCTGAGATCATCCGCGAAAAACTGTTTCGCCTGACAGGCGACGAGCTGCCTTACACCTCGACCGTCATCATCGACCAGTACGAGGAAGAGGGTAATCTGCGCAAGATCGCCGCAACCATCGTCGTGGAGCGCGACGGTCACAAGGGAATGATCATTGGCGAGAAGGGCGAAAAGCTCAAGCGCATTGGCACCGAAGCAAGGCACGAACTTGAAACGCTAACTGGCGGCAAGGTGTTCCTGGAGATATGGGTCAAGGTCCGATC
>JAYWDL010000304.1:0-11894 GCA_043779865.1 Polaromonas sp. | reverse complement strand
CATGCACCGCCGCGTGCAGCACGAAGCCGGCGCGGTTGACGGCATAGTCGCCTTCGACCACCTTGCCGTCATGGTCCACCAGAATCAGATTCGAAACCTTCACCAGCGAGAAATGCACGGCCATCGGGTTCGTCCAATACAGCTCGGGCTGCTCCGGGTCGCGCACCGTCAGGTGGCCCGCAAAGCCGTAGTCAAAGCCTTGCTGGGCGAAGGCCCGGCAGGCGGCCACCAGGCGTTGCTTGCGGTGCTGCCGCTCCTCGGCATGGGTGGCAAACACCGGAATCTCGGGAAACTTGAGGCCCACCTGCTGGGGTTGATAGACTGATACGCGCTTGACAACATCGAGCATGTTTTATCTCCTGGGTTTGATCGCAATGGTCGCAATAGCCGGGTATCGTGCGCTCATCGCCACGCCTTGACAAGCGATGACTTTTCATCCATGGTTGAATCCGATTCATCAATAATCTGTTCATCCGTTCATCCGTTCATCCGTTCACCATCTGATGCGACAACTGCCCTCGTTCTTTTCCCTGCGCGCGTTTGAAAGTGCGGCCCGCTTTGAAAGCTTTACATTGGCGGGGCAAGAGCTGCACCAGACCACCTCTGCCATCAGCCACCAGGTGCGTGCCCTTGAGTCGTGGCTGAGTCTGTCGCTGTTCGTCAGGCATGCGCGCCGTGTCACGCTGACGCCGGAAGGCCGGCGCCTGCTGGAAAACCTGACACCGGGGTTTGACATGATCGAGAAAGCTTGCACCGAACTTCGACCCCGCGATCAGGCACTGGTCCTTTCGGTGCATTGCGCGCCGAGCTTTGCCAGCAAATGGCTGGGGCCACGGCTCGGGCGGTTCATGCAGGCGCATCCTGCCATGACGATCCGTGTATCGTCGAGCGCCGAGCCCGCCGACCTGCGCCGCGACGACACGCTGGACCTCGACATTGCCTATGGCGCGCCGCCCCCGCGCAATGGCGTGGTGGTCGAATCCCTGGGCCGGGAAGCTATTGTTCCGATGTGTTCGCCCAGGCTGATTGAGCACAGCACGCCGCTCGCACCTGCTGATCTGGCCCGGCTCACGCTGATCGATTCCAAACTGAACCCGGTGCAATGGGCCGACTGGTGTGCGCTCAATGGCCTCAAGCTGCCGGACCGCGCACGCCCGTCGTTCGACCGTGGCTCGCTGGCGATTGCAGCCGCTGTCGACGGCCTCGGCGTGGCGCTGGAAACCCGGCGCTTTGCAGAGGTCGAGCTGGCCAAAGGCGACCTGGTGGTGATCGACGGCCCCTCATTTCAACGGATTGAGCGGGAAACCCATTTTCTCTGCTACCGCAAGGCGGACCGCGACAGTCACCGAATGACTGCGTTTCGCGATTGGCTCTACGCACAGGCAGGCGCGCAACCGCCGGACTGGCCTTAGACGAACACCGCCTGCCCACAAAACCGTAGTGGCTGCGGCGCACGGCGGGTTCAGCGTTATCAATCGCGGGCAGGCCCGCAGCGGTGACGTTGCGCTAACGTTGCGCCAAACAAGCTTTCAGCGCGCCGGCGTCTGCAGCAGCCACTGCTCGATCTCTTCAATGGCGGCATCGGTCGCTTCGGTCAGCGCGCGCACGCCGCCCGGCGCATTGGCGCTGTTCGCCGGCCGCTGCACCACGACGCTGCGCTGCCCGATCAACCTTTCACCGGCGGGCGTGATGTCCACCAGCGTGGCATGCAGGCGAATCAGGCCCACGCTGGCGCCAGGCGCGCTGAACAGCTGGCTGAATTCTTCCAGTTCCAGGCGCAACATCAATAAATTGGCGTTCTGGCTGCGGTTCAGCGCCACGCCTTCGCGGGCATTGAGCACCACGCGGCGCTGGCCAAGGCGCTCGCGCAAACGCTGGCGCACCAGTTGCGCCGGCGGCATGCTCCAGCGCGCCTGCGAATAGGGGCGCAACTGCTGGGCATCGGTATAGCCCAGGCGGTAGAGCACCGCCTGGTTGTCCAGCGGGCCTCCGGAGCTGGCAATGTCGGCAATCGCCAATGGCGGCAAGGCGGACAGCGGCGCTCCGGTTGCCTGGAGTGCGCTTGTCTGGGTTGACAGCGTGCCTGGACCGAAGTCGTACATGGTGGCGCGGGTCGGCTTGTCGGGCAGCGCACAGCCGCTGACAAGTCCCAGCACGGTTATCAAGGAAAAAATAGCCTTTGCGAAGGATGGACGGGCGCAAGCAGCTATTGATTTAATAGCAACAGGCGCGAAATTGAAGAACATCATTTTTTTGCTCCGGGGGCGGAAAATCCGGCCTCGCCGGGGCCGGGAACGGGTGGGCCGTTGCCAAAAATCAGCGCCTGCGGGTTGTCATCGACCGCATTCACGGTGCGACGCAACTGGCGCATGGTGCGCGCCGTTTCATCGGCCACCTCGCCCAGCTTGGGCAGCGTCGCCGCGCTGAAGGTTTCAACGCCCGCGGTCAATGCCGTTCCGCCTTGCGACAGCTTGTCAAGCGGTCCGTTCTTTTCATTCAGGCGCCGCGCCGCGCTGCTGACTTCATCGCTGGCAGTGTTCAGCGCTTTCATGGTCGCCGTGGTGTCGCGCGACAGGGCCGGCAAGCCAGCGACCGTGGGTTGCAGCCCTTTGGCAATGCGGTTGATGCTGCTTGCGGTTTCAGCAAAAGTAGCCACTGCGGGCGGCAGGTCCCGGGCAACCCGGTTGATGCTGCCGGCGGCTTCGGCCAGCTGGTTGACGGCGCTCGTGACGGCCTTCTGGTTCTCGTCGGACAGCAGCTGGTTCAGCCGCGTCGTCGCCTGCTCGGCCTGCGTGAAAATCGCATCGCTTTGCTTGAGCAGCTTGTCCAGCGTACCCGGCTTGAGTGGAATGCGCGGCGGATCATCGTCGTTGGGCACCAGCCGCTCCGGCGAATTGTCATTGTCATCAAGCTGGATGAAGCCCAGCCCGGTAACGCCTTGCGAAGCCACCGTGGCAAAGGTCGATTTCGTCACCGGCGCAGACCGGGCTATCGAGACGCGGATCAGCACGTTGCCCTTGATCTTGCTGTCAAAACCGATGCGTTCGACTTTGCCGACGGGAACGCCGCGAAAACGCACGGCGGCCTGCGGCTGCAGCCCCGAGATGATGTCGCCGGTGCTCATTTCATACAGGTCGCGCTGGGTGTTGTCACGCGTGAGCCAGATCGCCAGCAGCGCCAGCAGAGCGGTGATCACCACGACGAAGACGCCGGCAACCAGCGCATGGGCTTTGTTTTCCATGATGCAACAACCTTTCTAGTTTGGACTTGCCGGGTGGGTCAGCAGCGCCATGGCGCGTTGCCCTCGTTCACCCAGAAAAAATTCGCGAATAAAGGGATGCTCAAATGCCACCACTTTTTTAGGCACGTCATTGATGATTACTTTTTGCTCCGCCAGCACGGCAATCCGGGTGCTCAGCTCGAAAATCGTGTCCAGATCGTGCGTGACCATCACCACCGTCAGGCACATGCCCTGGTGCAGCGAGCGCAGCAGGTCACAAAAGCTGTCGGCGCTTTCAGGGTCCAGTCCAGCCGTCGGCTCGTCGAGCAGCAATAAGGGCGGGTCCATGATGAGAGCACGCGCCAGCGCCACCCGCTTGATCATTCCGCCCGACAGGTCGCTCGGCATCTTGTCCGCCGCATCGGGGGCCAGGCCCACCATCTGCAGCTTGACCATGGCCGCTTCGCGGATCAGCTCACTCGGCAAAGCCTTCAGTTCGCGCAGCGGAAAGGCAATGTTTTCAAGAACGGTGAAGGCCGAAAACAGCGCGCCCTGCTGGAACAACATACCAACGCGGCTGGCCGCGCCGCGCTTGCCCAGCTCGGCGGCCGGCTTGCCCAGCACGGTGATCTCGCCTTTCGTCGGCGTTTCCAGCCCCAGCATCTGGCGCAGCAGCACTGTCTTGCCGGTGCCCGAGCCGCCGACCAGCGACATGATTTCACCGCGCTCTACCGTCAGGTCGAGGTCTTTATGCACGACCGCCTTTTTGTCGCCGTTCTGAAAAACGGTCCACAGCTTGCTGATTTCTACGACTGGATCGGTCATATGCCTACATTTTTGAACAGCACCGCGAACAGCGCATCGACCAGGATGACGACGGTGATCGACGTAACTACCGAGGCCGTGGTGCCTTGGCCCAGGCTTTCGGTATTGGGCTTGACGCGCAGGCCGTAGTGGCAGCCCACCAGCGCAATCAGCAAGCCGAAGACGATGGACTTGGCCGTCGCCAGCGTCAGGTTGGACACGCTGACGGCAGCCGGCAGCGCATTGATGAAAAATGACGGCGTCACCCCCATCGAAATATCGGCCGCCAGCATACCCCCCATCAAGGCCGCCAGAGTGGTCCAGACGCTGATCAGCGGCATCACCACCGCCAGCGCCAGCGCGCGCGGCATCACCAGGCGAAAGCCGCGCGCAATGCCCATGACGCGCATGGCGTCAAGCTCTTCCGTGACCCGCATCACGCCGATCTGCGCCGTGATGGCCGAGCCGCTGCGGCCAGCGATCAAAATCGCCGCCAGCACCGGACCGAGCTCGCGAATCAGCGAAATACCCAGGATATTGACGATGAACGCATCCGCACCAAACTGCCGCAGTTGCTGCGAAATCAGGTAGGCCAGCACCACGCCAATCAGGAAACCCACCAGCGCGGTGATGGGCAGCGCGGTAGCGCCAAAATGGTAAAGATGGCCGGAAAGATCGCGCCACGGTCCCTGCTGCGGGCGCTTGATGAGGCGCAGCATGTCGAGCAGCAACTGTCCCAGCAGGCGCAACAGGCCCTTGGCATGGTCGAACAGGCTGAGCAGGCGGTTGCCGAGCACGAGCAGGGGTTCCGTCCAGGCGGACTTGCGCGGCGCGGGAGGCTTGACCGTGAATTTTTCAACGGTTTCCAGCATCAGGCGCTGCTCGGGCTCAATCTGCAGCGCCGCCGGCCAGCGGTGATTCCACTGGTTCCATAGCACCTGCGCGCCAAGGTAATCGAGCTTTTCGATCTGCGCCAGGCTCCAGCTGCCAAGGCCGGTTTTGTCAGCCCTGGCAGCTTTGCCGGGAGAAGCGGAAGTAGCGGAAGAAGAGGCGGACGCAGCAGCAGGCCGGACCGCGTCGCGCAGCGCATCGAATTGGGCGGTCAGTCCGTCCCAGGCCGCCTGACCTGTCAGGTTGGCCGCCGTCCACGCTCCCCGCACTAGCACCACCCGGCCTTCAGGCGTGTCCTGTGCTTCAATTCGTGGCGGGGAGTCTTCAATCAGCATGAGTGGGGCTCGGGGTCGGGGTCGGGGTCGGGGTCGGCAGTGTGGCAGGCGCCAGCGCAAAGTCAAAAAATGCAATAGTAACTGCTGGAAACACAAAGCGTCATGCGCAGCGCTGATGTGTCGCCGTGATCCTACAGCGGGCAAGGCATGCTGTCTGGTCTGGGAAAGCTTGCGAGGCATGACGGGTGAAGGGGTAATCCCCGTCGCAGCGGGAGCGATGTTTTGCCACAATCCAAGGCACGGGCATACCAAACCAGACAACACATGCAAGACCAGACTCAAATTTTCGACTACATCATCATCGGCGCCGGCACGGCCGGCTGCCTGCTGGCCAACCGCCTGAGCGCCGACGCCTCCAAACGCGTGCTGCTGATTGAGGCCGGCCGCAAGGACGACTACCACTGGATCCACATTCCGGTGGGTTACCTGTACTGCATCGGCAATGCCCGCACCGACTGGCTCTACAACACCGAGCCGGACGCCGGACTCAATGGCCGGTCGCTGCGCTATCCGCGCGGCAAAACGCTGGGCGGCTGCTCCAGCATCAATGGAATGATTTACATGCGCGGTCAGGCGCGCGACTACGACCAGTGGGCGCAGCTGACCGGCGACAGCGCCTGGCGCTGGGACAACGCCCTGCCCCATTTCAAGCTGCATGAAGATCACTACAAGGGCGCCGATGCCTTTCATGGCGCCAGGGGCGTGGCGCCCGAACTGATGCAGGACAAGCTCAACCCGTACCAGAAAATTTTGCGCCACCGCAATGCCGGCGGTGAATGGCGCGTTGAAAAGCAACGCCTGCGCTGGGACATTCTGGATGCCTTTGCCGAGGCGGCTAGCCAAGCGGGCATACCGCACACGCCAGACTTCAACCGCGGCAACAACGAAGGCGTGGGCTACTTTGAAGTCAACCAGAAAAACGGCTGGCGCTGGAATACCGCCAAGGCGTTTTTGCGGCCAGCCTGCCTGGGGCGGCCCAATTTTGAGCTGTGGACCAACGCCCAGGTGAGCAAGCTGGTGATCCAGCTGCAGGCCGACGGCAGCCAGCGCTGCACCGGCGTCGAGGTCTGGACCGGCCAGGAACGCGTCACGGCACTGGCCACGCTCGACTCGGAGCACATGGGCGAAGTACTCCTGTGCGCGGGCAGCATCGGATCGCCGCAGATTTTGCAGCTGTCGGGCATTGGTCCGGCTGATTTGCTGCAGCAGCACGGCATCCCCGTGGTGAAAGACCTGCCCGGCGTGGGCGCTAACCTGCAGGACCATCTGCAAATCCGCTCGGTCTATAAAGTGCAGGGCGAAACAGGCAGCAAGCGCTGGGGGCTGTCGCTCAACACCATGGCCAATTCGCTGTGGGGCAAGGCCCGAATCGGGCTTGAATATGCGTTTCGCCAGACCGGCCCCATGAGCATGGCACCCTCGCAGCTGGGCGCTTTCACGCGCAGCTCGCCCGAGCATTCTTACCCCAATATCCAGTACCACGTCCAGCCGCTATCGCTGGACGCCTTTGGTGAGCCGCTGCACAAATTCAACGCCTTTACCGCCAGCGTCTGCAACCTCAACCCGAGCAGTCGCGGCAGCGTTCGCATCAAGACCGGCCGGTTTGAAGACGCACCGGCGATTGCACCCAACTACCTGAGCACGGCAGAAGACCGGAAGGTGGCGGCTGATTCCCTGCGCATCACGCGCAAGATTGTCAACCAGAGCGCACTGGCGAAATACCAGCCCGAAGAATTCAAGCCAGGTGTGCAGTTCCAGACCGATGAGGACCTGACACGGCTGGCAGGCGACATTGCCACCACCATCTTTCACCCGGTGGGCACGACCAAAATGGGCGCGGGCGACGACCCGATGGCGGTGGTGGACTCGCACCTTCGGGTTCGCGGCATTCGTGGCCTGCGCGTGGTCGATGCCGGCGTGATGCCCCTGATTACCAGCGGCAACACCAACTCGCCGACGCTGATGATTGCTGAAAAGGCGGCGCAGTGGATACAGGCGGGTATCTGACCCATCCAGTAAAGGCTGTCATTGCGCCGCCTTCCAGAGCGGCGCACTTGCCAGCGCAACCTCTTGATCTGACGCGGCGCAGTCTGCTCCCGGAGAATGTCAGCCGGCGTCTGGCTGTCGCCAAAGGCAGTGGCGCTCGTTGAATCAGACAGTGCATCAGGGATTTCCCGCGGACGGGATATCCCTGATGCACTGTCTCAATGCGCAGGTTATAGTTCAGCCCTTGCTGACGAGCTTTGCTGCTCGCAACGCGGGGAGCCGAGGAGACACAATAAAGCAATTACAGACACGCGAGTCTGTCTTCCACAAGATGACGATTTGAACAAAGCGCTGGCAATCCCGGCGCTTTTTTTCGTCTGCCAGTTTTAAAATTCAAGAAAAATAGAGACTTTGCGCTTGTCTGGCGGGCACTTTTAGCTATAAATAGCATAGCAAAACAACACTGATCGAATGCGACAATCATGCGCATGGAATTGCTGATTGTTTCTTTCGCCTCGCTGCTGGCCGGTTTTGTGGATTCCATCGTCGGCGGCGGCGGCCTGATTCTGGTGCCGGCCTTGTTTGCCGTTTTTCCCACCACGCACCCGGCCACCCTGTTTGGCGTGAACAAGGGTGCATCGGTCTGGGGCACAGCCGTGGCAACCACCCAATACGCACGGCGCGTTGACCTGCGCTGGGCCGCTTTGCTGCCCGCTGCTGCTGCGGGGTTTGGTGCTTCCCTGGCCGGCGCCTGGCTGGTTACCGTAATTGATCCCGGTTTTTTGCGCAAGGCCCTGCCCTTTGTGCTGCTGGCAGTGCTGCTCTACACACTGGTGAAAAAAGACCTGGGCCGGCATCACCTGCCCCGGTTCAGTGGCCCTGCAGAAACCCTGGCTGCCTGCTGCATCGGCCTGGTACTGGGGTTTTACGACGGTTTTTTTGGCCCTGGCACCGGCAGCTTTTTCGTTTTCCTGTTCGTGCGCTGGCTGGGCTACGACTTTTTGAATGCATCGGCTTCGGCCAAGCTGCTCAATACCGCCACCAATCTGGCGGCGCTGGCGCTGTTTGCCTGGAAGGGGCACGTATGGTGGCATTTCGCACTGACCATGGCGGTCGCCAACGTGGCGGGCAGTCTGCTGGGAACGCGTTTGGCGCTCAGGCACGGCGCGGGCTTTGTGCGGCTCGTGTTCATTGGGGTGGTTAGCGCGCTGATTCTGAAAACCGGCTTTGACGCTTTTCTGAAATAGCCGGAAAACGCGGGATGGGCGCTAATCGAGGTTGACGTCGAGCGGGCTCACAGGCGGCGCTGGCTTGCTGCCAGCCTTGACACCTGACGCCGCGCTGGCTTTCTTGACTTCTCTGGCTGGTTTAACGGTTTTGGTCGGAGGGCTGATTGCCGCCTCGACCTTGGGCTTGGCCGAGACGGTTCCGGCACTGCCCGCTACCAGCAGCGCGTTCATGTCGGCTGCCTGGCGCGGTTTGCCAATGGGGGCAGCTGCCAGTCCCTTTTGCACGGCGAGCATGTCTTCTTCGCTGGGATACTGGCCCAGCAGCACATAGTCAAACACCCGGCGCGCGATGGGCGCAGCAACGCCGGCGCCCCAGCCAGCATTTTCCACAATCACCGCCAGCGCGATTTTGGGGTCATCAGCCGGGGCAAAGGCCATGTACACCGCATGATCGCGTTGGCTTTCGTCCATCCTGGATTTGCTGTATTTTTCCTTCTGGCCGATCGACACCGCCTGCGCCGTTCCGGTCTTGCCGCCGCTCAGGTAGCCCGCTCCGGCAAACACCCTGGCCGAGGTGCCGACCTGCGTGACGCCCACCAGGGCCTTGCGCACAATGGCCACGTTCTGGGGTTCGTAACCCAGATCGACGGGCGGGTCTGCCGGCAGCGGATGCAGCACACGCGTCACCGTGTCTTGTGTCCCCATCACCAGCCGTGGCTTGTGCTTGATGCCGTTGTTGGCCAGCACGGCGGTAGCCTGCGCCAGTTGCAGCATGGTGAAGCTGTTGTAGCCCTGGCCAATGCCCAGCGAAATGGTTTCTCCGGCGAACCATTTTTTCTGTTCAGGGCGTTTGAAATAACCGCGTTTCCAGGCCTGGTTGGGCAGCACGCCGCGCACCTCGCCATTGATGTCGATGCCGGTGATCTGTCCAAAGCCCAGCGGCTTCATGAAGTCGTGCATCGCTTCCACACCCAGTTCGTTGGCCAGTGAGTAAAAATACACGTTGCTTGATTCGACAATGGCGCGGTTCATGTTCATGATGCCGCCGCGCTCGTTCTCCGGACTGCCAAAGCGGTGGCCGCCGAACATGTAAAAGCCGGGGTCGTTGATCACAGCTGTGGGCGAGCGCACACCGGTCTGCAAGGCGGCCATGGCCATAAAGGGCTTGTAGGTCGAGCCCGGTGGATAGGTTCCCCGCAGCGCCCGGTTCAGCAGTGGCTTGTCGAGCGATTCATTGAGCGCCTGCCAGCTTTCCTGATCAATGCCATCAACAAACAGGTTGGGGTCAAACGTCGGCTTGCTGACAAAGGCCAGCACCTCGCCGGTTTTAGGGTCCAGCGCCACCAGCGCGCCGCGCCGCGCGCCAAACATGTCTTCCACCAGCTTTTGCAGGCCAATATCGAGCGACAGCATCACGGTATTGCCGGGCGTGGCCGGGCTGCTGGCCAGCCTGCGCATGGCGCGCCCGCCGGCTGAAGTCTCCATCTGCTCCACGCCGGTCGTGCCGTGCAGCTGCTGCTCAAAACTTTGCTCCACCCCGAGCTTGCCGATGTAGTCAGTGCCACGGTAATTGCCTTCGTCGTCACTGTCTTCAATGGCTTCCTTTTCGGCCTGGTTGATGCGTCCGATATAGCCCACCACATGACTGCCGAGCTGGCCGTAGGGGTAGCTGCGAAACAGCCGGGCCTTGATATCAACGCCGGGGAAGCGAAAGCGCTGGGCGGAAAAGCGCGCCACTTCCTCGTCGGTAAGGCGGGTTCGCAGAGGGATCGACTCAAAACTTTTCGATTCTTCGCGCAGGCGTTTGAAACGCCGTTTGTCGCGCAGCTGGATATCGACCAGCTTTTCCAGCGCCGCAATCGTTTCGTCCAGATTTTCCACCCTGGACGGGGTGATTTCCAGCGTGTAGGCCGAGTAGTTGGACGCCAGCACGATGCCGTTACGGTCCAGAATCAGCCCCCGATTCGGCACGATTGGCACGATGGCCGTGCGGTTGCTTTCGGCCTGCTCGCTCAGGTCGGCATGCCGATAGACCTGCAGGTACACCAGCCGGGCCGCCAGCAGCGAAAAAGCACACAGCACCGCCAGCCCCGCCACCAGCACGCGAGCCCGAAAGCGCGACAGGTCGGCTTCAACGTTTCTGAGTTCAGTCATGGCGGTGCGACTCAGCGCGGGTCAAAAAGTGCCGGGAATGCATGGCATGCGTCAGAGGGGGCGATTCTCGTCCCGGTCAGGCGCGCGGCGCTGCGGCACCAGCAGCAGCACGCTGACCACCGGCCACAGCAGCGCCTCGGCCAGCGGCGCCGCCAGCATGATCCAGCCCGGAAAAATGCCGCCGCCCAGCAGCCGAAGGATGAGTTCGACGCCATGCGCCGCCGCAAACAGCGGCAGCACCTGCAGAGCCTGCAGCGGCACCTTGAACCAGAGCAGGCGGCGCTGGATCATGGCGGCAAAAAAGCTCAGCGCGGTGTAGGAAAAAGCATGTTGCCCCAGCAGCGACGCCTGATGAACATCCATGGCCAGGCCAAACATGAAGGCCACGCCAATGCCCACGCGCATCGGCTGATGCACATTCCAGAAAACCAGCACAAGGGCAAGGAGATCGGGCATCCAGACCACGCGCCCCAAGGGCAGCATATTGAGCAGCAGAGCAGCCACCAGACTGCTCCAGATAAAGAGGGGATTGGCAGGCAGCAGCAACTGCTGGCCGGAGCGCATGATCATCGGGCGGCTCCCTTCCTGGCAGGCAGGGCTGGTGGCGCGACTTCGGACCGCAGCGGCAGCTGAGTCGTCACCGGCTTGACCACAAGGACATGACGCACCCCGCCCACGAGCGCTTGCGGTGCGCAGTAAATTTTGGAAAAAGCCGATTCGGCGCGACGCTCGATGCGGCTTATTTTGGCAACCGGCAAGCCTGGCGGATACACGCCATCGACGCCGCTGGTGGTGAGCAGGTCGCCTTCCCGCACATCGGCATTGCTGCCCATGAAACGCAGTTCCATCCCGCTGCCCCCGGCAGCCGGGTCACCATAAGCCACACTGCGCGCGCCGGTGCGCACGTTGAGCACGGGAATGGCCAGATCACGGTCCACCACAAGCGTAACTTCGCTGACCAGCGGATGCACCCGCGTGACCTGCCCCAGCACGCCCGATTCATCGAGCACCGGCGAGCCCAAGTCAACGCCCTGCGCCATTCCCTTGTCGATGATGACCTTGCGGGTGTAGGGATCGGCTGCGTCGTACAACACCTCGGCCGCCAGAACCGTGACGGCCAACTGTTCGCGCAGGTCCAACAGCTTGCGCAGGCGCTTGTTTTCCTGCGTTAGCTGCTCGACCTGACCAGCGCGCAGCGACTGCAGCGCCAGCTTTTTGCGGGCTTCTGCGCTCTCGGACTGGGCCTGGCTCAGGCTGGTGAAATATTCGCTGCTG
>JAYWDL010000303.1:0-4335 GCA_043779865.1 Polaromonas sp. | reverse complement strand
TATCGGTATCAGCCGCGTGATGTTGTCGCGTGTGCTGCACGGCCATGCCGCCGTGTCTGCTGATATGGACTTGCGATTGTCTGAAGCTTTGGGAACGATGCCGGGCTACTGGCTGGCGCTGCAGACCCAGCGAGATTTATGGACGGCACGACAGACCGCCAAGGAACGCAAGCGCATCAAGCCCATGGCCGTGCCTGAGCTGGAAGCCGCTTAAAAACAGTTTTGCCCCCGCCTAGCCTGCGACTAATTACCGCTTGCGAAAAGTCGGACACCTTCACCGACAGGCTGGGGCTCCATATTTGAAGCGATGTCTTGAAGGGGTACGAATGAATCAAAAAAGTGCTGTGCCGCAAAAAGCAGTCATTGAACGATGGACTGTCGGCGCTACGGTCTTGGCGCTTACATATGCCAACGCGACAGCAAAGGCGAACGGATGGGGACGAGAAAGCGGAAGTGATTGGTCGAAGTACCTGTACCAGCTACAGAACAGTTTATCGAAGGCCGTTATTTCTGGCGAGCTAAGGGCATGTGAGCGTTTCACGGGGCTGTATTTGGAACCGGGGCTTGAGGCATACAACGACGGCGGCATTGACCTGCAAGATTTTTGCAATTGGGCGTGTGGGGCTGGCCTTATTGGTGTGCCTGACGATGCGCTGAAACTTGCTGCCGCCCTTGGATTGCCGCATGAGGCCGACTTGTCAGTACCTCAGCAGGCTCACCTCCTGAATGCTCAGGACACAACACCCAGCCCCGCACCAGAACCCCCAGCCGCGCCCGTGGTGGCTGCTGAGGCTGCCACTGTACGCGAGACGCGACAGGCTATCGATGCACCCAAATTCAGCATGAGCAAGGCCGCGCTAATAGCTGCCCACGAACACGAATGGCCGACCATTAAGCGCGACATTGCAGACGCCAGCCAAAACGGACTTGCCGCTGCAAAAGCTGGCCCTAGGGAGTGGTGGGAAGCGCAGGCGATGGAGTGGGCAAGGTCAAAGGGCAAGCGGGGAAGCGCCTCAAAACCCGCTACTGTACTTGCGCAAACTATGCACAGCATGGCAAGTATTCCGGGGCGTAGGCACAAGCTGGAGGGCTGATTCTCCAGAGTTTCTCCGAGAAATATACGGGCTTTCTCCGTAGTTTCTCCGTTGCATTGACATGCAAAGAATGGGTTTCCATACATCGGCATTCGTTGGTGTTTTGGAGTTAACCCATCATGCAAACCGCTACCCATTCAAGCATCCAAGCGATGCGCGAGGCAACCGCCCCGCAACAGTTCACCGCGCAATACCTGCCGCTTGAGCAAGTCACACGCCCCAATCTCACGACCGCTGAGACTGCCTACTACCTGAACCGCCGCCCGCAGACACTACGCGGCTGGGCATGTTTGGAAAATGGCCCGCTTCGCCCCATTCGCATTGGTGGCCTGCTGGCCTGGAGCACTGCAACCGTTAAGAAATTGGCCGGGGTGCCAGCATGAGCGCCGCTATCAATCGCGCCTTGCTGGCGCTGTGGACTGTGCCGCTTTCCCGCTGGTTTCGGAGGGCCACCAAATGAAAACGCCCGACACCACAAAAGCAGTATCGAGCGCCCCGAACAGGCCAAAGTTTAACGGAACCGACAACCCGCGCCAGTTGCGCGCCCTTAGTGTGCTGCTGCGCCGCCCGGTGCCGCGTGAACAGCTCGACAGCTTGGCCGGTGCCAGCAACAGCCCCGAGTTGGTGGCTGAGCTTCGCCGCCGTGGGCTTGATGTGCCCTGCGAGCGCATCCGCTTTATTGACCGCGACGGCAAACCGTGCCGCCCTGGTGTTTATTCACTCACGACAAAAGACCGCCGCATGATTTACGCATGGCTGGCACGCATGAGGAAAGGCACCAATGGCGAACGGCCGTAATCGCGGACAGAAGGGCGATTCAGGGCGTGATTCGGGCGGGTTCATAGCGTTGCCTTGGTCCGTCTTGGACTGCCCCGCCTACGCCCGTTTAAGCCATCCGGCAAAGGCTTTGCTGCTTGAGGTGGCGCGGCAATTTGTGAGAGACAACAACGGCCATCTTCTAACGTCTGGTGCCTACCTTGCAAAACGTGGCTGGAAAAGCGCAGACGTGATTACCCGGGCAAAACGTGAATTACTCGACGCCGGGTTTATTTTCGAGACGGTCAAAGGCCATCGGCCAAACCGGGCTAGTTGGTACGCCGTGACATGGCGAACGCTCGACAAGCTGCCCGGCTATGACACGGGCGCGGCTCTGTGCTTTGAACGTGGCGCATACCAAAAAGCCGCACCGTTGAAAAAAAGCCTTACGCCGTCTCACGGTGTAGAGAGCCCTGCTATAGCGCCGCCTCACGGTGTAGAGAGGATGCCGCCTACACCGTCTCACGGTGCTATCAAGGCCACTTTTGACCATCGCTCTACACCGTCTCACGGAAACCATCTAGAGAAGCCATCTGCTGCAACTCAAACCCGTGAATGGTGCTGCGACTTCGAGGAGTCGGCACAGGTAGCGCCCGATGTTTCTATCGTCGGAATTCCCGAAGTTGAAAAGCCAAAGTACACGCCTGCACCGTCTGCACAAACTGAATTGCTCTGATTCAACACGGAGGAAACACAATGACCAAAAAACGACCGCCGAACCAATGGCAGCCCGGACAGACTGGCAACCCCAAAGGCAGACCGCCCGGACAGTCCGAGATAACCCGGCTTCGCGCATCCCTGGCCGGTGATGTTCCTGACATTTTGGCCGGGCTGGTGACGGCTGCCAAAGGTGGCGACGTGCAAGCCGCCCGTTTGATTCTGGAGCGCATCCTGCCGCCCGTGAAGGCCATAGAGCAGGCTGTAGCGCTTCACCTGCCCGAAGGTGGCACGCTGAGCGCCAAAGCATCCGCCGTGCTGTCTGCTGCCTCTGCTGGCGACCTTGCGCCCGGACAGGCCGCGCAACTTATTGCGGCACTGGGCACACTGGCGAAAATCAATGAGGTTGATGAGCTGGCCGCACGCATTGAAAAACTGGAGGCTACCCATGGCAAGCCTTGACGCTCGATTGCTGGCGCTAGAAAGCCTCGAGAGTGACCGCACAAGGCAATTGCCTGATGTGGTGAACGACGCAACAACCGATACGGAGCTTGCACGGTTTCGCAAGCAGGGCAGGGAGGTTTACCGAGAATCAGACCCTGCATTCATTCAGCTCTTTGTCTGAGAGGCAACCAATGGCAACATTAAGCGCACGACTTGATACGCTGGAGTCTCAGAGCAGGCGGGCCACCGTGCAGGACTTGGCTGCCCTCACCGACGATGAGCGTCTGGCTTATTTCAAAACTCTGGACGGTTACGACCTATCGCTGGTGCCTGGCTCGGATTTCCGCGAACGGCTTAAAGCAGTAAATGACGCCGCAGCCGGTGATTTGGTGCAGTCACCAGAAGCTCGATACGCCGCACGGGGCTGGTTTGACATGCTGGACAAGGTTTAGACCATGAGCGCGTGAGCCAGAGCCGCTACATCGAAGCCTGCTGCGTGCGGGTTTTCTTTTGTGGGGAGGCGATGGACGAACTTCCCATTTCTGAATGTACAGTCGAGCTAAGCGCACCCATACTGCAGGTACGGTAGTTAAAAAAGGAAAATAATGAAAACAGCTACGTTTTTAATAGCTGCTTGCGCACTGATGGCGGGTACTGGCGCTCAAGCGATAAAGGATTTTCCAAGGTCAGCATACAAAGCAGAAATGCTTGTGAAATTTCCGGAATCCACTGTGGCATGTATTTCGAAAGAAGCCCTTAGCGAGTTTACTGTGCGCTCTATAAGGGGCGAGAAAACAAAAGCCAATGCAATTGCAAAGGAATACTGCACCATGCTGTCGCCCATGAGAAAGTTCAAAGTACTCTCGGTCGAATTCTCGGAAGATGGACTAATGGGAACCCTCGAAGTTGTTGGCGAAAAAAGCAAAGAAGCTAGAGGCGCATGGGTATTTTCCATCGGAGCTGAGCCCACCAAATGAGACTTCTGCCACTAGCGTGGGAGCGAAAGACTTGAGCAAACTAACCCCGCCGCGTGCGGGTTTTCTTTCGTCTGGTGCAAGCTCTGCATTTGGGCAAGTTGCCTACAGATTGCCTACAAGGCCACAAAAGAAAAAAGGTTCACTACTATTTTCATAGCAATGAACCCTTGTCTTTATTGGTGCCGGAGAGATGAATCGAACACACGACCTTCTCATTACGAATGTGAGAATACATCTATTCGCCATCGTTGATGCTCTGCAATCAATATAAATCAACAGCTTACAAGCGATATGCTGGACAAGCGAACAGCTTGGGTGTTGATTGATATTCCCCAAAATAGCCCGCA
>JAYWDL010000302.1:0-4347 GCA_043779865.1 Polaromonas sp. | reverse complement strand
AAGCGGGTGCTCAGGCGCGCCGAAAAGATGGGGTTTTCGGTCATGACCGGCATGGAATTCGAGTGGTTCAACTTTCTGGAAACCCCGCAGAGCTGGGCCGCCAAGAAAGGCGTGAACCCCGAGCATCTGACACCCGGCATGTTCGGCTACTCGCTGCTGCGAATGAACCGCAACCGCGATTTTTTCACGGGCCTAATGGACGAGATGCTGGCCTTTGGCATTCCGATTGAAGGTCTGCACACCGAAACCGGCCCCGGCGTTCTGGAGGTCGCCATCAGCTTCAGCGAGGCGCTGGAGCAGGCCGACCGGGCGATTTTGTTCAAGACCGGGGTGAAGGAAATCGGCACACGCTTTGGCATCATGCCCAGCTTCATGGCCAAGCCCAGCCAGCAGTTGCCCGGCTGCAGCGGCCACATCCACCAGAGCCTTTCCGACGGAAAAAACAACCTCTTTTACGACGCCAACAACCCGCGCAGGATGAGCCCGTTGTTTGAAAGCTACGTCGCCGGGCAAGTCGCCTGCATGATGGATTTTGGCCCGCTGATCTGGCCGACCATCAACAGCTACAAGCGGCTGGTTGACGGCTTTTGGGCGCCAGTCAAACCCACCTGGGGCCTGGACAACCGCACCGCCAGTTTTCGCGTGATAGCCGGCAGCGCCAAGGCGACACGGCTTGAAACCCGCTGCCCGGGCGCCGATGTGAACCCTTATCTGGCGATGGCGGCGGTGATTGCCGCCGGGCTTGATGGCGTTGAAAAAGGCCTGAAGCTCACCGCGCCGCCCATCACCGGGACCAATCAGGGCGCGGAAAACATTCCCCGCGCCCCGCGCACGCTGATCGAAACCACCCGCATCTTCAAACAGTCAAGCATTGCACGCGACTGGCTGGGCGATGCGTTTGTCGATCACTTTGCCGCGACCCGTGAATGGGAATGGCGGCAGTGGCTCGATGCGGTGACCGACTGGGAATTGAAACGCTATTTCGAGATCATCTAGGCATGGAAATACGACGACTGCAAATCCCTGATGCGCTTGAATGCCGGGTATTTCGCCTGCGCGGCCTGCGCGCTGTACACCGGGGCAGGGTTGGCAGCGTTAGGTAGTGAGCCCGACGCCATTCGGGTCAACGGCATCGGTTTTGGCAAACAGCATGTAACTTCAACTTCCTGCATCATGAGCATCACCACCTTTTCCTTTCCCACCACCATCCAGTTCGGCGCGGGAGCGCGCAAACTCGTGGCGGCGCAGCTGCTGGAGGCGGGCTGCAAACGCCCGCTCCTTGTCACCGACAAGGCGTTGGGGGCGCTGCCCGTCCTGGCTGAATTCAGGACGCATCTGGCCGGGCTGGAGGTGGCGGTGTTTGCTGGCGTGTCCGGCAACCCGACCTGCAGCCAGGTGATGGACGGCGCTGCGGCCTACAAAGCCCACAACGCCGATTGCGTGATCGGTTTTGGTGGCGGCGCGGCGCTTGACGTGGCCAAGGTCGTCGGCCTGGCTGCCACGCATGAGGGCGATATTCTGGAATACGTTTGGGACCATCCCCAGGCGCGCCCCATCGTTCATGACCTGCCTTACTTTGTGGCCCTGCCCACGACCTCAGGCACCGGCTCCGAAGTCGGCCGCTCCAGCGTGGTCAGCGAGAACGACACGCATCTGAAGCGCGTGGTGTTCAGCCCGAAAATTCTCGCCAAAGTCGTGTTCGCCGACCCCGAACTCACGCTCGGCCTGCCGCCGCACATCACAGCCGCCACCGGCATGGACGCGCTCACGCACAACATCGAAAGCTACCTCTCGCCGGCCTACCACCCGCTGTGCGACGGCATTGCGCTGGAAGGTGCGCGCATTGCGGCACGCGCCCTGCTCACCGCCGTCAGGGAGCCCGGCAACCTGCAGGCGCGCAGCGACATGATGATGGCCTCGATGATGGGCGCGATTGCCTTCCAGAAAGACCTGGGCGCGGTGCATTCCTGCGCGCATGCGCTGGGCGCGGTGTGCGACCTGCACCACGGCCTGGCCAACGCGCTGATGATTGACACGGTGCTGGCCTGGAATTTCGAATCGGCGACGGCTAAATTTGACGAACTGGCGCATGTCTGCGGCGTGGCCGGCGGCGGCAAGGCTTTTGTGGCCTGGCTCCAGTCGCTCAAGGCCAGCATCGGCATCAGCGGCCCGCTGTCGGCCCATGGCGTGAAGCCTGGGCACCTGCCCAGGCTGGTCGAGATTGCCACGGCCGACATCTGCCACCAGACCAATCCCCGGCCCTGCACCAGCGCCGACTTCCAGAAACTGTTTGAGACCGCACTATGACCGCCGCTAACCGTTTGAAAATTGGCCTCTCGGCCTGCTTCTCGCATGCCGACCCGACCCGTTCTTATTTTTCCGGCAAGACCCTGCAGTATGTCGAGCAGTCGATTGCGCACTGGCTCATGTCCTCGGGGGCGATGGTCGTGATGGTGCCGTGTCCAACCGGCAGCACCCAGCGCGGCGACGTGACCTATGCGCATTACGCCCAGTGGCTTGACGGCCTGGTGCTGCATGGCGGTGCCGACGTGTGGCCTGGTAGCTATGGCGAAACGCCGCTCGATGAAAAATGGTCAGGTGACCGTGTACGGGACGAATACGACAAGGCGCTGGTCGCCGCATTCGAGGCCGTAGGCAAGCCCATTTTTGGGGTATGCCGGGGCCTGCAGCTACTTAACGTCGCCTTTGGCGGTACGCTCTACCAGGACATCGGCACGCAGGTGCCTGACGCCTTTGTGCACCGCGATGCGGAAATCTACGACCTGAATTTTCACAGCGTTGACATCGTGGCCGGCTCGCAGCTCTCATCGCTTTACCCTGGCGTTGAGCGGGTGCGCGTCAACAGCATTCACCACCAGGCCATCAAAGACCTCGCGCCCGAGTTTGAGGCCGAGGCCTTCAGCGTGACCGATGGCATTGTTGAAGCCATACGCCGCAAAGACCGCTCAAAAAGCTACATCGCAGCCACGCAGTGGCACCCCGAGTTCCACAAGCCAGGCTCTGACACCATTGACGACGGTGCTGTGCTCGACGATTTTCTGGCCGCTGTGGCCGCTGCCAAAACACAAGATTAAGCGCATAGCAACATGAACTCCCTGGCTATTTACAACCCCGCAACTGAGACACTGATAACCGAGCTTCCTGCGGACGATGCCGCGTCGGTTGCCGCCAAAGCCGTGCAGGCGCGCGTGGCGCAGGCTTCTTGGGCAAAGGTGAGTCTGGCTGAGCGCAAAGCCTGTATCACGCGCTTTCGCGCAGGTGTCGTGGCCGAGCTTGACATGCTGGCAGGCATCATGACCCGCGAGACAGGCAAGCCTATCAGCATGTCGCGCAACGAGCTCAATGGCTTGCTCACCCGGATTGACTTTTTTCTGAACGAGGTCGATGCGAGCATCGCCACGCAAACCGTGCTCAACGATGGCGGCATGCGAGAAGAGATTGAACACACTCCCCTCGGTGTGGTCGCCAATATCTCAGCCTGGAACTACCCGTGGTTTGTAGGTGGCAATGTGTTTGTCCCGGCGCTGCTGACAGGCAATGCCGTGCTCTATAAGCCTTCTGAATACGCCGCCATGACAGGCCTGGCCATTGCGCGTCTGCTGCACGCAGCGGGCGTACCGAAAGATGTTTTTGTACTCCTGACAGGCGGCGGTGAGGTCGGCACGGCGTTACTTGCACAAAAAATAGAGGGCCTGTTTTTTACAGGCTCTTACGCCACGGGCGCCAAAATTGCACAAGCCATGGGCGCCCGCATGGTCAAGCTGCAACTGGAGCTGGGCGGTAAAGACCCGACCTATGTTTGCGAAGACGCGAATATACAGAATGCCGCCGCATCGCTGGCCGATGGCGGGATGTACAACACCGGGCAAAGCTGCTGCTCGGTCGAGCGTATTTACGTGCACGAGAAAATTTACGAGGCGTTTGTCGCAGCCTTTGTAGAGGTGGTGAAGACTTTCAAAGTCGGCGACCCGATGGATGACACCACTTACATCGGTGCCATCACGCGCGCCCCGCAGCTTGATGTGCTGGATGCGCAGGTACAAGATGCCAAAGCCAAAGGCGGCACGCTGCTGCTCGGTGGTCAGCGCTTGCCTGGCCCCGGCAACTGGTACGCGCCCACCGTGTTTTCAAACGTCAACCACACCATGACGCTGATGCAGGAAGAAAGCTTTGGCCCCCTCATTGGCATTCAAAAAGTGTCAAGCGACGCTGAGGCCGTGCAGCTGATGAACGACACCCGCTACGGCCTGACGGCTGGCGTCTTCACACCCATTGAGGCGCGTGCCAAAGCCGTGCTGGCACAAGTCAACGCGGGCAGCGTCTACT
>JAYWDL010000301.1:0-4350 GCA_043779865.1 Polaromonas sp. | reverse complement strand
TGGAGCGGACCATCACGCTGTCGCCCAGACATGCTGATGCCCATATTGCACTGGCCGCTTTCCATGCCGAGGTGATTGACAAAGTGGGTTCACTGATTGGCAGCATGACTTATGGCGCCAAAAAAGACACCGGCTTGGCGCTCTTCAAGGAAGCGCTAAAGTTGAATCCCGGCTCAGCGATCGCCATGATCGAGTACGCCAACGGCATGATCATGCTCGAAGGCGACAAGAGAATGAAAGAAGCCACCAGGCTTTACGAGCAAGCCGCCGCTTCTGAACCCATGGATGCCATGGAGCGGCTGGACGTGGACATGGCCAAGGTTGAATTGCAGGACTGATTTACTCTCGTTTTAATAGCTGCCAGCGCACGTACTGCTTGCGCTAGAGGACTTTTTGACTACTATTTTTAGCAAAAATGATGTCCGCCGTGGCATCCCGCCTCAAGGTGCGGACGAAACGTCTTTCCACGGGGCTGGCCGCGATACCAGGCGTGCCGGGCCAGGCGCAGCATGGGCTTGTCACCTGCTGTGTCGCCACAGGATGGATTCGGGCAATAAATCACAGGTCACTGCCACCCAAAGCTCAGTCATAATTTGATCAGCTTGACCACCTGGAAATTACAAGCCCCTATAGGCCATCAGATCAACATTCAACCGCCTCACCGGGCGGTTCAGTCCAACAAGGTTTATCTGCCGCGTATGAATCCTTCGCAATTTGCAAGCATCGCAGCGAAGCGCAAGATCAGAGCGGCTTGCTGCAGGGGATGGATTTTCGGTTTCTGAGATTGCTATGTTTTTAATAGCAATCTATAGCCGTACTCATTGGACACGAGGCTGATTTGATCACTATTTCGATTCCAAACGGCCTTTGATGGCAATGCACGGCGCTCAGCCTTGAGCCGACGCGTCTTTCCACGGCTGGCCCCGGTACCAGGCGTGCTGGGCCAGGCGCAGCATGGGTTTGTCGCCGGCCGTGTCGCCGTAGGCGTAAAGCGTCACACCGCTTGCAGCGGCAGCGCCAAATCGCTCCGCCAGCCAGGCCTTGAGCCGCAGCACCTTTTGCTGGCCGTGGCAGTTGGGCGTGCGCATGAGGCCAGTCAAGCGGCTACCCTCCACGGCCATCTCGGTACAAATCAGCGTGTCAAAACCCAGCTGTTGGGCAACGCGGCGAAGATAGATGTCGGGCGAAGCGCTGACCAGCACACAGCAATGTCCCGCCTGCCGGTGCCAGGCCAGCCGCGCCATCGTCCAGTCCTGCAACTGCCCCGGAAAGTCCTGGGCCAGCCAGCGCGTGGTCCAGTCCTGCATTTGCGCCGTGCTCCGGCCGCTAAGCGTAGCGCGCAGCAGCCGCGCCTTGGCCACGTCATTGGGAACCAGGCGCAGTGCGTATCCCGCCAGCCAGGGCGAACATTGCAGCAGGGCACCCAAAAAACGCGGCCAGCCCATGCCACGCGCCAAAAACGGGACCAGGGTATCGCCCCGGGTCAGCGTGCCGTCAAAATCAAAAGCGGCAATGCCTATCTCGGGCATCGCACCTGTCCGCAGTAGCGTTCGCAAAACGGGCAGCCCGTCATTGGCAGCCAAGTGGGAATGTTGTAAAAGTGCCTGAACGCGACACCCAGCACGCCTTCGCGGTAGGCCTGGTACTTGAAACCGGTTCCTTCCACGGCATAAAACGGCACGCCATCCTGCATGAAGCTGAGCACGGCTACCTTCTCAAAATAGGGCTGGAACTCTTCCAGCGCCGGCTTGTCCGGCGTAATGATGCGGATGGTTTTACCTTGATAGAGCGAAAAATCCACCAGCATGTCGTCCTGCCGCGCATGGAACTTGCCGACGCCGAACACCGGCATGTACTGGCGGCGCTCAAAACCGTAAATTGATGCAGAAGTGTATGAATCGGCCATCAGCACCGCGCCGGGGCTGGCGATTTGCTGGAGGATTTCGGCGGTCCTGTAGCTGCGAACAATTTGCGGATAGAGCTTGGCGCCGCGCCAGGTGTCCAGCGTCGTCATGTAGAGCCCGGCCACCACCAGCACATGAAGGCCGGTAAACACGGCCAGCCCCTTTGCGCAGGTCTTGAGCTTGTCGGCTGGCAGCGCAAACGCCAGAAAAGCAAAACCGAAGGGGTAAAACGACAACACCCAGTGCAGGCCAATCACCTTTTCGCCTGACAGCAGCGCAAAGAACAGCAAGGGCACCACGACCAGGCAGGCCAGCAGGCGCCGCGATGTCGCGGTGGCCACCAATGCCTTGCGGTACTTCACCGCCAGCCACAGCGCTGCGGGGGTGATGAGGTAAGCCATCATGCCAACGTAGAGCAGCGGCTTGCGCCACTCGAACAGCTCCGCCTCATTGCGGTTGTACACGTTAAACATGATGTTCGACCAGCCGTGCGACATGTTGTAGGCGATGTTGATGGCCGGGCCGGGCAAGGCGCAGACCACCAGCAGGGCCAGGCCCGCCAGTCGTTCCCGGCGGTAGAGCAGGAAATAGACGAGGTAGGTAAAACCCAGCACGACCGAGAAATATTTGGACAAAAACGCACAGCCCAGAAACAGCCCCGACAAGGCATAAAGCCCGTAAGCCGCCCGGTCGAGTTGCGTGCGACGCTCGGCGCGCATCAGCGCAGCGACGGACAGCGCCGACCAGAAAATCAGCGGCGTGTCAGTGGTGATGATCGCATTGAGCCAGTTCAGCGGCGCGAGCCAGAAAAACAGCACGGCCCAGGCTGCCCGTACCCGGTCTGCGGGCTTGAGCGCCCCCCACAGCGCGGCACCCAGCCCCAGCGGCAGCAGCACAGCCGGCAGGCGAATCGACCAGATGCTGTCGCCCAGCGCGCTTCGCATGAGCGCAATCAGCCAGCCCACCATGGGCGGATGGTCAGAGTAGCCCCAGTCGGGATAGACGCCCCACCAGTAAAAGAAGGCTTCGTCGCCCGAGATCGGAAAAGTCACGGCAATCCAGAACCGTGCCAGCAGCGAAGCCAGGCCGACACCCAGCAGCCACCGGCTCAACGCGGCGGGAATGGCTTGCGGGGAAGGGATCGGGACTTGATTCTGGGGCATGGGCTGGCGAAAAACGGGTCAAAACCGCCGCAGTAACGGTGGCGCGAAAGCGCAGCAGGCAGCGGCTAGCGAAAACTGATTTCCCTGGCGATGGCCGCACTATAAAGCAAGGCCAGCACCCCGATCGCCACGGCTAGCCACAGCGTCAGCAACCGGACCAGCACGGTGATGCCCAGCGCGTCACCGGCCGTCGCCCCCTGTGCCACGAGCAAACCGGCCAGCACCGCTTCAGTTCCGCCCAAACCGGCCGGCAAGGCCGACAGTGCGCCGGCCACCATGGCCACGGCGTAAAAGCTGCTGGCAGCCAGCAGCCCCAGAGGAACGCCGCTATCGCTACAAATCAGCCAGACGGCCATGCCCTGCGCAGCCCAGGCGATGAGCGTCAAGGCAAACCAGAGCAGCGGGCGTACCGACAGACAGTGCCATGCTTCCTTCAGCCAGCCCAGGCGCTGGGACAGCGCCCGCCGGAATTTAAGCAACACGCCCACGACCAGCAGCGCCGCCAGCACCCCGACAGCCAGCAGCCCGACCAGCCAGGACGGCGCAGCCTGCACCCCACCCTGCCCCCAGGCCCAGCCCACGACGGGCAGGCATAGCAGCAACAGGCACAACAGGTCGGCCAGCCGCTCAGCGCCAAAAATCGCCAGACTTTGTCGGGCTCCCAGAGGATTGCGCGCCAGCATCAGGCCGCGCACCGCCTCGCCGACATTGCCGGGCGTGGGCGTGAACGCATAGCCCGCCAGGTAAAGGCGCAGGCCTTGCAATCGACCAAAATGCCGCCCGTAGTGCGCCATCCACAGCCTCCAGCGCAAGCCACGCAGCACGTAATTGAGGAGGCATAAAGCACCCGCCTGCAGGCCCGTCCATGACCACAGGCGGGCCAGTGAAGTGCGTGGGCTGTCGCCCCAGATCAGCAGCGCCGCCGCATAAGCCGTGGCCACCACGCCCAGGACCAGCAGCAATTGCTTGACAGGCAACTTGACTGGTAAAGGGCCAGGCTCCCGTGGTTCTGCATCAGGCATCAAAACCGGCGGCTTAAAAAGATCAGCAGCCACGCAAAGCCTGCCGCCACTGTCCAGGGGTCGCGGATCAGCTCACGCGCGACGTCTTCGCCCCGGCCGCGGTGCACCTGGTAGGTATAGCGCAGCAGGCCAAAAATAACGACGGGTACGGTGTAAAGCAGGCGCTGGCCATGCTGCAGCTGTGCCTCGGGGCTGGTAGCAAACAGGCTGTAGGTGGTGAGGGTGGCCGTCATGGTGACGGCAATGAACGTGTCGATGAGC
>JAYWDL010000300.1:0-4351 GCA_043779865.1 Polaromonas sp. | reverse complement strand
CCGACTGGATGTCGGCTTTTTTGCGGGCAAATCGCGCTTAGGCGTCAGGCAAAATTGGTCTCGGCAAACTTCCAGTTCACCAGGTTGGACAGGAAGGTTTCAACAAACTTCTGACGCAGGTTGCGGTAATCGATGTAATAGGCATGTTCCCACACGTCCACCGTCATCAGGGCCTTGTCGCCAGTCGTCAGCGGCGTTCCTGCTGGGCCGGTGTTGACAATGTCCACCGTGCCATCGGCTTTTTTGACCAGCCACGTCCAGCCTGAACCGAAATTACCTACGGCAGATTTGACAAACGTTTCTTTAAACGCTGCGTAAGAGCCAAATTTGGCGTTGATGGCCTCACCCAATGCACCGCCCGGTTCACCGCCGCCAGCGGGCTTCATGCAGTTCCAGAAAAAGGTGTGATTCCATATCTGGGCCGCGTTGTTGTACACGCCGCCGCTGGATTTTTTGACGATCTCTTCGAGCGTCATGGACTCAAACTCGGTCCCTTTTTGCAGGTTGTTGAGATTCACCACATAGGCGTTGTGGTGCTTGCCATGATGGTACTCAAAAGTTTCCTGGCTGTAATGCGGGGCCAGGGCGTCGATCGCATACGGGAGCGGGGGGAGCTTGTGTTCCATAATTTTCCTCGTGATGGTTAATGAGATGTCCACTGACATGCCAAGGGCATTGTAAAAACTAAATGAGCCGGGGTGCACAAACTGTCAAATCGACCTCCCCATCGGCAAGGGTAGCGCGAACCGGCTGACCGATATGCGTGTTTTCTACGGTGGTGATGGGCTGCCCCTGCAGGTCAGCCAGCCAGGCATAGCCCCGTTGCAGAACCAGTTTGGGGTCCAGCAGTTCAAGGCGCAACTGCGCGCACTCAAGCTGGTGACGGCTGCGTTGCAAACTGCCCGTGATTTCTCGTGGCAAATTCGTGCTGAGGGACTGCAGCCTGAGTTGCTCGTGCTTCAGGGTCGAGCGCATGGCATGGTTCAGGCTTTGCGAGACTGCGCTCAGTCGCGCCTGCTGCCGCGTCACCAGATGCGAAGGCCGGCTGACGCGGGAGGCCGCCCAGTCCAGGCGCTGGTTGTGTAACTGCAGTTGCCGGTCCACACTGTTTTGCAGGCGCGAGAAAGCCAAGTCCAGACCACTCAGCCAGTTGCTCTGCGGTTGCGCACAAAGCTCGGCCGCCGCGGTGGGCGTGGGCGCGCGCACATCGGCGCAAAAATCGGCAATGGTGAAATCTGTCTCATGCCCGATGCCACTGACCAGCGGCATGGGTGAGCAGGCGATGGTGCGCGCAAGCTGCTCGTCGTTAAAGGCCCACAAGTCTTCTATCGCGCCACCACCACGAACCAGCAGCAGCACCTCGACCTTGTCCGCAGGCTGACGCTGGTAAGCCTTGATCAAAGCCTCACGCAATTCACTGGCAGCCTGCGCACCCTGCACACTGGCAGGATAAATCACCACGGGAATATGCGGCGTGCGGCGCTGCAGGGCAGTTACGACGTCATGCAGGGCTGCAGCCCCCAATGAGGTGACTACGCCGATAGCACGGGGTAGTAACGGCAATGGCCGCTTGCGGTCAGCGCCAAACAGTCCTTCGGCCTCAAGTTTGGTCTTGAGTTGCAGAAATTGTTCGAACAGATTGCCCTGCCCGGCTTGCTGCATGGATTCAACGACCAGCTGCAGTTCACCACGCGGCTCATACACGCCCAGCCGTCCCCTCAGTTCCACCAGTTGTCCGTCACGCGGAGAAAAATCCAGCAAGCTGGCGGCACGGCGAAACATGGCGCAGCGCACCTGCCCCTGCTCGTCCTTGAGGGAGAAATAGCAATGGCCGCTGGCCGCGCGGGAAAAGCCTGTCAGTTCGCCCTGCACCGCGACAGGATTGAACCGGGCCTGCAAACTATCGGCAATGGCCCGCAACAACGAACCTACAGGCCAGACATGCACGCCTTCACGCGCAGAGGCAGGCGACCTTTCAGGGAAGGCAGTTGTATCAAACATAGCCTAGCCCTTGACGCGTCGGTGCAAGTAGTCCACAAAGCACCGCCTTGCAAAAACAAAAGCGCCATTTTCATTCTGAAAGCGCGATAACTCGATGTAACTCATTGATTTTAAATGATTTATTTTTGCTTAAAATTTCAACGTTTTGTCATAATCACGATTTGGCGCGGCTCGCCAGCTTCTGTGCACTGACTTACCCACAAAGTTATCCACAGCTTCTGTGGGTTATTACCTGCAAAACACGTATTTGAAAACAAGCTCGCACCTGGCGTTGAAGCAACTGATTTCGTAAATTGGTGGGCCATAATCCAGCACGATTTATCAGTTTGGAGTTGTGCAGTGTTTTCAATCATACAAGCCGCAGGCTGGCCTATCTGGCCTCTGGTTGCCTGTTCCATCATGGCTCTGGCACTGATCATCGAGCGTTTTTCGAGTCTGAAAATTCCTAAAGTTGCACCGCCCAAACTCCTTGGCGAAGCAATTATTGTCTCGCGCACAGGCGTTCCTCATGCTGACGTCGTGTCCAAGCTGGAACAAAATTCCCTGCTTGGCCAGGTGCTCGCCAGCGGCTTGCGTGCGCTGAATGCCAATCCACGAATCACCGAAGCCGACCTGCGTTCCACGCTGGAAGGCGCCGGCCGCCAGGCCGCGCACAAACTGGAGCGTTACCTGGCAGCACTGGCCACCATTGCCTCGGCTGCGCCCCTATTGGGGCTGCTCGGCACGGTTATCGGCATGATCGAAATCTTCGGTTCGCAGGCAGGCGCTGCCGGCAATTCCGTGGGAGGCAACCCTGCACAGCTGGCACAGGGTATTTCAATGGCGCTGTACAACACCGCTTTCGGCCTGATGGTGGCCATACCTTCGCTGATTTTCTGGCGCTATTTCCGCGCCCGGGTTGATGGCTACCTGCTGACCTTGGAACTGGATGCAGAACGTTTTGTTCGCCACCTCAACACCCTTAGGAAATGAGTATGGTTCCCCTACTTGCTGCTTCGCCCAAACCCGGGGATGAGCCATGAATTTCCGCCCTCACCCGCGTGAAGAACCAGAAATCAACCTGATTCCGTTCATTGATGTGCTGCTCGTCGTGCTCATTTTTCTAATGCTCTCGACTACCTACAGCAAATTTACCGAGCTTCAGGTCAGATTGCCAACAGCCGATGCAGAGCAACAGCGCGACTACCCCAAAGAAGTGATCGTCGCGGTCAGCAGCGATGGCCGTTACATGATCAACAAAACGCTGCTCGAAGGCCGTGGTATCGAAGCGCTGGGCGCGGCACTCACCCAGGCGGCCAAGGCGGGCAAAGACAGCGTCGTCATCATCAGCGCCGATGCCAGCGCCACGCACCAGGCGGTAATCAGCGTGATGGAGGCGGCCCGGCGCCAAGGGTTGACGCAGATCACCTTTGCCACCCAGAGTACTGCGCAGGCAGGCGCAAAGTAAGCTTGTCGGGCTTGGCCTCTGCCCGTTTTCATGTAAAGCTGCAGCGCGCATGAAACAACTTTTGCTGAAAGCCTGGTTCACGCGAGGCTGGCTGGCTTGCCTGCTCTGGCCCGTTGCCCAGATCTACGGCCTGCTCGTGCGACTGCGCCGGGCTTTGTACGAACGAGGAGTTTTTCCTTCCAGGCGCTTTGACGTTCCAGTCATCGTGGTCGGCAATGTCGTGGCTGGCGGCGCAGGAAAAACCCCCTTGGTGATAGCGCTGGCCAGGCATTTGCAGGCGCAGGGACTTCTGGTGGGCGTGGTTTCGCGCGGCTACGGACGTAGGGGTCATGAAAACCTTGAAGTCAGGCCGGATACCTCTGTTGATGAGTCTGGTGACGAGCCTGCGCTTATCCAGCGGGCAACAGGCGCTCCTGTTTTTGTAGCACGCAGGCGCATTGACGCCTTGCATTCCCTGCTCACGGCATATCCGGCAACTGCCGTTGTGGTCTGCGACGATGGCCTGCAGCACTATGCCCTGCAGCGCGATATCGAAATTGCGGTGTTTGACGATCACGGCGTTGGCAATGGCTGGTTATTGCCGGCCGGTCCGCTGCGCGAACCGTGGCCTGAACGCCAGCGTCAGGGCGTGGATCTGGTGCTGCATACCGGCCAAAAGCCCGCCTTCGAAGGATTTACGTCTTGCCGGCAACTGGCCGATCATGTGGTGGCGGCTGACGGCAGCCAGGTTGCATTAACCGACCTGCGGCACAGGCCCCTCATGGCGCTGGCCGGCATTGCCAGTCCTGAGGGATTTTTTGCCATGCTCAGGTCACGCGGCTTGACGCTCGAAAAAACCGTTTCTCTTCCCGACCATCATGCGTTTAAAAATGAAGAATTGGCCGCTTACGCAGGCTGGACCGT
>JAYWDL010000299.1:0-4354 GCA_043779865.1 Polaromonas sp. | reverse complement strand
GGATGAATGGACGGACCATTGGGCTAGGAGAGGAAATTATGGCCCGACCGTTGTGGACGGCGAACTACAAAGGGCTTAAGGCATTTCATGACGCCATCGTTCGTAGGAACATTTATCAAAATGTCCGCTACGTCGAACTCGACACTATGGCACCTGATCTGCAGCCGACAGCGACCGAAGACGTCTTCTTTTATTCGGAGACACAGCCAGGGGCAGGGCAGTTTTACTACACAAGCGCAAAGGCGGGAAAGCAAGCCTTCGCCTATGACCGTGGTGGGGCCGATATGGGAGTGCGCACGAAGGCATTTATCGACGCTATTCAGGTTTACGCAATCCGAGATTGAAGGTAGAGCTGACCACAAGCCGCTCAACGATGGAGCGCGGGGTGTAGAACTACCGGGAATAGCATAGGGTCAGTCTTGCAATCGTACATTTGCACGATTGTGAGAAAACACTGTCGTGGGGTTCCCGGCATTGAAAGGTATGCGTGGCAGGTGTCGAATCAAAAAAATAGGGTGCGACTGCTTGGGGCCGACCGACACGTCGTACCAGAGCTAATAATCGTCGTCGAGTTTTTGCTCAAGCCGCTCGGCCAGCCGGCGCTCGCTGGGGAGTCATGCGCGGCACGCAGGTGCCGATCGAAGGAATAAGAGTCGCCATAGGGGGTTGCATGCGGCCTTGCCTGTCCCGAGGATCAACTGACGTCTTGAAGCGCTGACGAGGCGGCTGTGAAATTGCGCTGAACTTCGGCCAGAACCAAAAACTCCTGCTGGATGGTTTTTGCAAGTCTTTGCAGGGCGAGCACCTCTGTTTCAAGTACAGGCAGCTGCGTGACGTGTGCCTCGGGCGTAGCCGGGCGGGCGTTCTGGTCTTCCAGCGTGGCAAAAATCTCGGACAGATTGCGCCTGAGCGCCGCATTTTCATCTTCCGCCTCTGCAAGCCGGGCAGCAACCAGCTTCAGCGATTGGGTGTGCTCGGCATCGCTGGCGGACACGCGCAAAAATTCTTGCTGGCCGGCCTTTGCCTGGTCTTGCAGCGTGAGCAACCCGGCTTCGAGCGTGGCCACCCGTGACGCCCGCTCAGCCAGTGGGGCTTGCTCATCGCGCGCAAGGTCAAGCGCTTCGCGCCATTGCGCAGCCTGCAGCTTCAGTTCTTCATAGTTGGCGACGGCCAGCTGGCGGTCGCCATCAAGTGACCGGACGCGCTCTTTGGCCTGGGCTAATTCGCTCTCGACTTTGGCCTTTCCCTGCGCTGCTGCGGCTGCGATGCGGCCCCGCATGACCAGCCAGCAAAACAGGAAGCCTGTGACGAGACTGGCTGCGGCGATCAATAGGGAAAGAGATTGGGAATCCATGTTTGTGCTTTGTCGTGTTTGGAATCGGGAAATCAGCAGTGCATTATTTGTCATAAAACGTTGCGCAGGTCACGGCTTGTTGCATGAAACCAGCAGGCCGCGTTATGAAAATGCTTTTTCTGTTGTTTGCCGCTGCCAATTCAAGCCGGATACGGTAGCGGGAATGCAGCAATAAGGCATGGGCTACGTGACTCCGCCTTCGTCAGCCATGCCTTGGGTCTTGAGTAGCGCTGAGCGGAGCAGCGGATGATGACCTTTGTGGGGCACTGCTGACATGATGCTTTATAGGGGCTGGCCTACTTACAGCGCGGCAGGCAACCGTATGGTGATAACTGGTCAGCGCCTAACGACGAAACGCTGATCCGCGACATCCCAAGCGCAACAGGTTAAGCGCAACATGACGCGCCAGCCATGCCTGGATCTTTCCAGTCGAATTTATCAGGAGTTCAAGATGAACAAGGATCAAGTCAAGGGCGCCACCAAGGAAGTCGCCGGCAAAGTGCAGGAAGCTGCCGGCAAGCTGGTGGGCAGCAAAGAGCAGCAGGCCAAGGGCCTTGGCAAGCAGGCTGCCGGCAGTGCGCAAAAGAACTACGGTAACGCCAAGGAAAACGTCAAAGACGCGACCAAGTAAGGCTTCGCGGTCAGGCCACCTGCAAGTCAGCGGCCTGGCCGCCTTTAAAGATCAGCACGGGCGCCTTGATTATGGCGAAGCGCCGGGTTTGCTGCCAGTGGGCAACAGCCCGGTACGGCGGTTTCGGGTATCGTCGGCTGCAGATTCACAGCGGAGTTGCCCTTGCCAGACGCCATTCACTTTTACGAACCCCGTGACGGCCACCGCTTGCCGCACGACCCTTTCAACGCCATCGTCGGGCCGCGCCCGATAGGCTGGATTTCGTCGCGCAGCGCAGCGGGCGCGCTGAATCTGGCGCCGTACAGCTTTTTCAACGCGTTCAATTACACGCCGCCCATCGTCGGCTTTGCCAGCATCGGCTACAAGGACACGCTGCGCAACATCGAGCAGACTGGCGAGTTTGTCTGGAACCTGGCCACGCGCCCGCTGGCCGAGGCCATGAACCAGACTTGCGCCACAGTGTCGGCCGAGGTCAACGAGTTCGAGCTGGCGGGTTTGACGCCGGTGGATTCGCGCCTGATTGCCGTGCCGCGCGTGCTTGAGAGCCCGGTGTCGTTCGAGTGCCGCAGCACGCAGATCGTGCAGTTGCAGAGCGCCGATGGCGGCAAGGTCCCGACCTGGCTGGTGCTTGGCGAGGTGGTGGCCGTACACATCGCCCGGGACCTGCTGAGAGACGGCGTGTACGACACCGCCGCCGCCGGGCATGTCCTGCGCGCAGGCGGGCGGGGCGACTACTTCACCGTTGGCCCGGAGCAGCTGTTTCGCATGTACCGCCCCGCTTGAGGCTGACCCGCGTTGCGACCCTTTCCAGTCAATATTTTGAGGGAAATACGGCCATGGCCCATACAGAACGGGCGCAAGCAGCTATGAAAAACGTAGCGTCGATGTTTATGCCGGAACCTGGCGAAGCGGGCCCGGCAACACCGCAAACGCCAGTGCGCCAGCCGCCAGCAGCGCGGCAATGGTGGCAAGCACTGCGGTAAACGGGTCCGCGCCGTGGGCTGACGCCGCCGAGGCGACGATGCCGGTCAGCCACTGCATGGCTGCCACGCCCAAAAACATCGCCATGGTGAACACCGCCATGGCTCGCCCGGTGATGGCTGGCGGGTAGGCGGCGCGCACGTCGGCGTACTCCAGCACCAGGTAACCCGACAGCGCGCCAATTGCGATGGGGCCCAGCACGTCGATGACCGTGTTGTGCGTCAGCGCAAACGCGGCAAACAGGCCGGCGAGCAGCAGCGTAAAACCAATAATCCAGCGCCGCCGGTGTTTCGGGCCGGGGTCAAAGCGGCCAAACAGCGGCGGGCCGATCAGTGACGCCAGCGACATGACTAGCGCCACGTTGCCGCTTTGCACCAGCGAAAAGCCATGGCGTTGCATCAGAATCGGCCCGAGCCAGAGGCCGCGCAGCGAAATGAACGAGGCATAGCCCACTGCGGCCATCAGCACAATGCCCAGCGTGTGCGGCAGCAAAAACAAGGCGCCGAATTTGGCGATGGCCTGGCCGAAGGTTTCCTTTGGCTGGGCCAGCTTGTCCAGGGTCACTGCTGCAGGCGGCGCAGGCTCATGCACCAGCGCGTAAATCAGCCCCCAGGCCAGCGCGGCCACGCCGCCCAGCACCCAAAAGCCCATGCGCCACGACGTTGCCTCGATCAGCCAGGCCAGTGGCGTTCCGGTCAGCAGCATGCCGATGCCGCCCAGGCCCAGCGTCAGCCCGGAAATCGCGGCAAACCGCTCACTTGGCAGATGCCGTGCAATGAACACGGTGCATACCAGAAACGCTGGCGCGCAGCCAATGCCGATCAGCACCTGGCCGGCAACCAGCACGCCGTAGCTCGTTGCGAGTGCCGACACGACCGAGCCGGCAATTGCCACCGGAAACGCCGTCAGCACGGTGCGCCGCACGCCATGCAGGTCAATGCCAATGCCCATGAACAACTGCATGGCGCCAAACGCAAAGTGAAAGGCACCGGCAAACAGGCCCAGGGCTTGCGCATTCAGGTGAAAGTCGGCCTGCAGCGGCGCGGCCATGATGGCGGCCACCGTGCGGTAGGCCTGGCTGAGCGCAAAGGCGGTAGTCAGCGCAAACAGCATGACCCAGACCGAGCGTACCGGCGGCAGGGTGCGCAGGGCGGCGCTTGGGGCGTGCGGCGACGGGGTGGGATTCATGGCGGTGTTGGGCGTTAAGGTTACACCGGCCGGGCTGACGCCTTTTTTCCGCTTGCAGAAAAACAGCGGCTTATTTCATTTCCAATTCAATGCGATATGTGGCGGATTCAATCCTGAAGTGCAACCGCTGGATTGTGCAACTGTAACTGGTGCATAAAAACTTCATGCGGTGTTTTGAATCCGAGGCATTTTCTGGGCCG
>JAYWDL010000298.1:0-4356 GCA_043779865.1 Polaromonas sp. | reverse complement strand
GAAAAAGCCCGCACCGGCATTGCCAACCTGCGCGTGCAGTACAACAAGGTGCATGGCTTCTACATTGAAGTCACGCAGGGCCAAATCGACAAGGTGCCTGACGACTACCGCCGCCGCCAGACTTTAAAAAATGCCGAGCGCTACATCACCCCCGAGCTCAAGACCTTTGAAGACAAGGCCCTGTCGGCGCAGGAGCGGGCGCTGGCACGCGAGAAATGGCTGTATGAGCAGCTGCTGGACCAGTTGCAGGACTTCATTCCCGCCTTGAGCCGCCTGGCGCGTGCCATTGCGTCGCTGGATGCGCTGTGCGCCCTGGCTGAGCGCTCGCTCACGCTGAACTGGTGCGCTCCGGTGTTTGTCAGGCAACCCTGCATCGACATCGAACAGGGCCGGCATCCGGTGGTCGAGGCCAGACTGCAAGAAACTGGTGGCGGCGCTTTTATTGCCAACGACTGCAGTCTGACCGGCAAAAGCCGCATGCAGGTCATCACCGGCCCGAACATGGGCGGCAAATCAACCTATATGCGGCAGGTGGCGCTCATCGTGCTGCTGGCCAGCATGGGCTCTTACGTTCCCGCAAGGAGTTGCCGGCTGGGGCCGATCGACGCCATTCACACCCGCATTGGCGCGGCCGACGATGTGGCCAATGCACAGTCGACCTTCATGCTGGAAATGCTTGAAGCCGCGCAGATTCTTCACGCCGCTTCACCCACTTCCCTGGTGCTGATGGACGAAATCGGGCGCGGCACCTCGACCTTCGACGGTCTGGCGCTGGCTGGCGGCATTGCGGCCTACCTGCACAACAAGGCGCAGGCCTTCACGCTGTTTGCCACGCATTATTTCGAGCTGACCGAATTTCCGGCCCAACACCACGGCGCGGTCAATGTGCATGTCAGCGCCATCGAGTCTGGCGCCGATATCGTCTTTCTGCACCACATCGAACCCGGTCCGGCCAGCAAGAGCTACGGGATTGCCGTTGCCAGACTGGCCGGTGTGCCGGCAGCTGTCGTCAACCATGCCAGGCATGCCCTCAACGCGCTGCAAACCCAGCAAAGCCAGACCAGCGCCCAGGTCGACCTGTTTGCCGTGCCCGCCGAAGCAGCGGCGCCTGAAAAAAGCGCCCTTGACAAGGCATTGGGCACCATTGACCCTGATGCGCTGAGTCCGCGAGAAGCTCTGGATGCGCTCTACCGGCTGAAAAAGCTGCTGGCTGACGCCTGATTTGCTTCATTCATCTTTTCCACTACTCCAGATCACCTTATGACTTATTGCGTCGCCATCAAGCTCAATGCCGGACTGGTGTTTTTGTCAGACTCCCGCACCAATGCGGGCCTTGACCAGATCAACACCTTCCGCAAAATGATCGTCTATGAAAAGCCCGGTGACCGCTTCATGGTGCTGCTGACGGCCGGCAACCTGTCGATATCGCAATCGGTTCGCGAGATTTTGCAGGTCGAGCAGATCAGGGACCCTGACGGCGGCGCGGCGATCACGATCTGGAACGCCAAAAGCATGTTCGATGCCGCCCGCGTGCTGGGTTCGGCCATTCGCCGCGTTTATCAGCTGGAGTCTGAAGCGGTTGAAAATTCGAATATCGATTTCAACGTAACGATGGTGTTTGGCGGCCAAATCCGGGGCGAAGGCATACGCCTGTTCCGGGTCTATACGCCCGGCAATTTCATCGAAGCGACCGACGAAACGCCTTTTTTCCAGATCGGCGAGTCCAAATACGGCAAGCCCGTCCTGGACCGGGTCATCGAGCCGGACACGCCGCTGGCCGAGGCGGCCAAGTGCGCGCTGGTGTCGATGGATTCGACCATGAAGTCCAACCTGTCGGTTGGATTGCCGCTGGACTTGGTGGTTTATGAAGCGGACACGTTTCAGACCGACAAAATCGTCTGCATCGACCAGGACAATCCCTACTACCAAATGATGCACAACAGCTGGGGCCAAAAGCTGCGCCAGGTGTTCGACAGCATTGAGGACCCGGTCTGGGACGATGCGCAGACCAATACGCCAATCAAAATGCCGGCCACGCGCCATGCCGTGCTGAAAAAAATCAGCACGCCGCAGGACAAGCTGATTTAGTTACTCCAGCAGTCTTTCACTGCCGCGTCGGCGGACTCAGGCAGCCCAGACCACCAGGCCGCTCCACGCGGTGGCCAGCACTACGATGCCAAACGCAATGCGGTACCAGGCAAACGGCACAAAGCTGTGGGTGGCGATGTATTTGAGCAGCCAGTGAATACACAGCCAGGCGCTGATAAACGAAAACAGCAGCCCGACACCGAACAGAGGCAAATCGGCCATGGAAAGCAGCGCGCGTTCCTTGTACAGGCTGTAAACCCCAGCACCAATCAGCGTGGGAATCGCCAGATAAAACGAAAAATCAGTCGCCGCCTTGCGTGACAGCCCCAGCAGCATGCCGCCAATGATGGTCGCGCCGCTGCGGCTGGTGCCCGGAATCATGGCCAGGCACTGTGCCAGACCGACCTTTAGCGCATCCATCGCGGTCATCTCTTCGACCGCGTGAATGCGCGCTACTGCCGGGTTGCGCTGATGGCGCTTTTCAGCCCAGAGGATGATGAAGCCGCCAATGATGAAAGTGCTCGCCACGACGATCGGCGTGAACAGATGCGCCTTGATGGCCTTGCCGAACAGCAGCCCGAGCATCACGGCCGGCAAAAAGGCGATCAGCACATTGAGCGCGAACTGCCGCGCCTGCCTGTCGTTGGGCAGCGCAATCAGGGTGCTGCGGATTTTTTGCCAGTACACCAGAATCACGGCAAAAATTGCGCCGGTCTGAATGGCGATATCAAACACCTTGGCCTTGTCATCATCAAAACCCAGCAGCGAGCCTGCCAGGATCAGGTGCCCGGTCGAAGAAATGGGAAGAAATTCGGTCAGGCCCTCGACGATGCCCATGATGGCGGCCTTGATCAACAGTGCAATATCCATGCTAGCTCCTTGAATAGGCTGTGATTATCAACGTCAGCGACTACTCCCTCAGCGCCGCTTTAGAGCCGCTTTAGGGACATTTGTGGACCATGACCGCGCCGACCGCTTCAGTTTCACCCCCTCTGGCGGCGTTTCGTCCGCCTGACACGCAAGTCGTCGCATCGGCCTGTCCGCTGCACCGGGCTTTTGGCAAAGTTTGTCCCACATCACATCGAACTCATCCGAATAGCCCACCCACAAACTCACACCATGCAACTTACACCACTCATTGCCATTCATTTGACTGCAGCCATCACGGCCACTGTCATCGGACCGTTTGCACTTTGGGCGCGCAAAGGACGCACGCAGCACCCTAAACTGCACCGGGCCTTTGGCTATGCCTGGGTCACCATGCTGCTGGTCACCGCCGTGTCGGCACTCTTCATCCGCGATTTCAGGCTGCCCAATATTGCCGGCTACAGGCTTATTCATCTGCTGATTCCTATTGCGCTGTACATGCTGTTTCGCGCCTTCCAGCAATTGAGCCGCGGCAACATTGCCGGTCACCGCGCCGCCATGCAGCGCCTGTACATCGGCGCGTGCCTGATTGCCGGCGGCTTCACGCTGCTTCCGCAACGCTACCTGGGCCAGCTGGTCTGGAGCCAGTGGCTGGGCCTGGCTTGAAGTGAAACATTGACCTAAACACCTGAATGACAACAAAGGAAAAACAGATGAAAAAGACAATTTTTGCCGTCATCGCCGCGTCAGCCGTGATGTTCTCCCTCGCAGGCTTTTACACCGGAGTGCTGGCGCGGGAGTTCATCACAGCCCATGTGGATCAAACACTGCTACGGACTCCTCCAAACCTTGTTCTTGTTTTCTTCGGGTACTTTGTCCTGGCGTTGCTGATGGCGGTGCTTTACGCCCGGTTTGTTCGCGTGACTGGCTCACCCGCATGGGCTGGCCTGCGCTTCGGAAGCATGGCAGCAGTGTGCTGGCTCATGCCGTACAGCCTTGTGCTTTTTGGGGTCTACAGGTTTCCCTATGTCGCGCTTCCGCTGGATTTCGCCTGGGCTTTGGTAGAGCAGGGAATGGGCGGCCTGGTCATCGGGCTGATTCATGGAAAGCGACCTGCGGTTGAGACAGAAAAAGTAGTCAGTTAGCCCTGGCCATCCACGGCATACTCGCAGCATGCAAGCCCTGATGTCCCCGTCCATGCGCTTGCGTGCCGTCCAGGTGCTGGCGCTCAACACCCTGATTGCGCTCGGCATCACCGTGTTTGACGAGCACGGTTTTGGCCACAACTTCATCACCTCGCAGTGCATCGGCTTGAGCATATGGGCGCTGCTGGAGGCCGGGCAGCGCTGCTTCATCGCCGACTGGAGCACGCAATCGCGCCGGCTGGTGCTGATCGTCCCG
>JAYWDL010000297.1:0-4370 GCA_043779865.1 Polaromonas sp. | reverse complement strand
GGATTGAACAGCTCGGACAAAAACTGCTCACTGCCGGCGTCGCCATGCAGCACCGAATTTTCTCCACCTTCTTCATAGTTCAGCACAAACTGCACCGCGATGCGGGCGCGGCCGGGCCAGTTGGCATGGGGCGGGTGGCGGCCGTAGCCGGCCAGGTCGCGCGGGTAGGTTGGTGGCATGGGATTCGCTAGTTTTCAAAAAATGTCATGAATTGGCGCTGGCGGGAACGGTTTGTGCAAGGTAAGGCGCATACGGTAGCATCGTAAAACACAAGTCAGCCTGGACCGCTTCAGACGGCTTGCCATTCCCTGACGAAGCAGGAAGCAAAAAGCAGAAATTCAGGAAGCGGGCCGGCGCCGTTTATTTCAACAAGCAGAAAGCTTTTCATGGGCCACCTCAGCACCCACGTTCTTGACACCATGCACGGTTGCCCGGCTGCCGGGATGCAGCTTACGCTGCAGCGCGTCGATGGCGCGCGCGTCGAGACGCTCAGGCAAATTGTCCTGAACCAGGATGGCCGCAGCGAGGGCGGTCCGCTGCTTGATGCGGCGGCGATGGCGGTGGGCCGCTACCGGCTGCTGTTCGAGGTCGGCGCTTATTTCCGCAGCCGTGGCGTGGCCCTGCCGGAGCCGGCCTTCATCGACACGGTGCCGGTTGATTTCGGCATCGCCGATGCGAACGGCCACTACCATGTGCCCCTGCTCGTCAGCCCCTGGAGCTACTCGACTTATCGCGGCTCATGACGATGGTTGCGCTTTTTAACAGGGCCAGGACGAAATGACGACCGCATACCTTCTCGACTGGGCCGGCCTGCTGCTGCGCTGGGCCCATGTCATCACCGCGATTGCCTGGATTGGCGCGTCGTTTTATTTTGTTTTTCTGGACAGCAGCCTGACCAGGCCGGTCGATCCCGAGCTGGTCGGCAAGGGCGTTGACGGCGAGCTGTGGGCGGTGCATGGCGGCGGTTTTTATAATCCGCAAAAGTATTTGGTGGCTCCGAAGCAGATGCCCGAACACCTGCACTGGTTTTACTGGGAGGCTTACTCGACCTGGCTCACCGGCTTTGCCCTGTTCACGGTGCTTTACCTCTTCAATGCCGCAACCTTTCTGGTGGACAAGAGCGTTTATGACTGGTCGGCAGGCGCCGCGATTAGCGCAGCACTCGGTTTTCTGATAGCGGGCTGGCTGGTGTACGACGTCATTTGCCGCAGCTTTGGACAAAAGAAAAACGGCGATTTGATCGTCGGCGCGGGCCTCTTTGCCTTTGTCGTTTTTGCCACGTGGCTGGCCTGCCAGCTCTTTGCCGGGCGCGCTGCGTTTTTGCTGGTCGGCTCGATGCTCGCCACAACGATGAGCGCCAATGTTTTTGTCTGGATCATCCCCGGCCAGCGCAAGGTCGTAGCCCAGCTCAAGGCCGGCCAGCCGGTCAATCCGCTCTACGGCTGGCGCGCCAGGCAGCGCAGCGTACACAACACCTATTTCACGCTGCCGGTGCTGATTGCGATGCTGTCCAATCATTACGGCTGGCTGTCTTCAGGCACCCACAACTGGCTGGTGTTGGTGCTGCTGATGCTCGCCGGCGCGCTGATTCGGCACAGTTTTGTAGCGCGTCACAAGGCCGGCGTGCAGGGCAAGCGTGCGCCCTGGGAATATGCAGCGCTCGGCACGGCGCTGCTGCTAGGTCTGGCGATCTGGCTGGCCCCGCCGCCGCCCTCAGCCGCATCCGTTGCAGCCGCATCCAGACCGGCGAGTTTTGCCGAAGTGAAATCGGTAATCGACCAGCGCTGCGTGATGTGCCACAACGCGCAATTGCAGAACAAGGGCATTGCCCTGCACACGCCCGGGCTGGTCAGGCAGCATGCCCAGGCGGTCTATCAGCAAGCCGCCGTGCTCAGGCTCATGCCCTTTAACAACGCCACGCAAATGACCGAGGACGAGCGCGCATTGATCCAGCGCTGGTTTGAGGCCGGCGCGCCGAACTGAGCGGCGCTTTCCTGACTCAAACCGCTGGGCGCGGCCTGCGGTTGACCAGCACGATGCCCGCCGCGACCGTCGCCAGCGCCACCAGCAGGCCCGGCGTCACCCTTTCGCCCAGCCACAGCGCGCCAAACAGCAGGGCAAACAGCGGCGTGAAAAAGACAAACACCGAAATCTTGGTGGCCGGGTAGCGTCCCAGCATCCACATCCAGGCCAAATAGCTGGCAAAAGCACCAATCACCGTCTGCAGCGCCAGCGAGGTGATGGCAAACGGGCTGAAGTGCCAGACCCAGGCTTCACCCAAGCGCAAAGACAGTACCGGAAACGCCAGCGCGCTGACCGCCAGCTGGTAAAAAAGCAGCTTCTCCGCCGAGATTTTGACCAGGCGGGTGGCGCGAATCACCACCGTGGTGAGTCCCCAAAACATGCCGGCCGCCAGCCCCAGGACGTCGCCGCGCGCGGTCGATGCCGCACCGTCCGCAAAGCCTTCGCGCAAGGCAAACACCACCGCTACAAAGGCCGCCAGCAGCCCGGCCCACTGCAGGCCGCGCAGCTTTTCCGACGGGACCCAGAAGGGCACCAGCAGCGCCACCCAGAAAGGCGAGGTATACAAAAAGACCGTCAGCCGCGACGCCGTCGTGTACTGCAGGCCCAGGTAAATGCAGGCAAACTCCGCACCGAACAGCGCGCCCGCAAGCAGGCCGGCCGTCAGTGAGCCATCACGGCTGAACAGGGGAACCCGGCGCCACAAACACCACAGCCAGAGCAGAGCCGTTGCGCCCATCAGGCGCAGTGAAGCCTGGAACAGCGGCGGTATCTCGGCAATCGTCGCCTTGATGAGCACCTGCTGCAGTCCCCAGAACAGGCAGCAGCCCAACAGCAGTGAAATGGCAAGGGTGTCGAGATGGGCTTTGCGTACTTCTGTCATGGATTCGGGGATCGAAATTCAGGGCGACTGTCAACGCATGCGGGGGGAATGCGGATGTCATCGACAGGCGCATTCCCTTCATGGCCCAGGCAGCGGAGCCGGCTCACAAGGGATGTTCGGTGTAAAACCTGCCGCCATGAAACAGCAGCGGTGCGGCGCCGGCGCGATGACTGCAGCGCTCCACCTCGCCGACAAAAATCACATGGTCGCCTTCTTCATAGCGGCTGCGGTTAAAGCATTCAAACGTCGCGGCAGCACCTGTCAGCAAAGGCGCGCCGCTGACGCCTTCGGTAAACAGCACGTCTTTCCAGCGGTCTTCGCGTTTGCTGGCAAACCGTTCAGCCAGTTCTTTCTGGTCGGCCGCCAGAATGTTGATGGCGTAATGCGAGCCACTGCTCAATGCAGTCATCGAGCTGGCGGCTTGCGACAGGCTCCACAAAACCAGCGGCGGGTTCAGCGACACCGAGTTGAAGGAATTGGCGGTCAGGCCGATCAGCGAGCCCGCCGGCGTATGGGCGGTGACGATGGTCACTCCGGTAGCAAACATCGCCAGCGACGCCCGAAATTCCTTGGGCGAAAAGCTGGGACGGCCTGCCTGGCGAAGGGGTGAGGAGGGCGGCAACATAGAAGACTAATTTAACTGAAGCGTCTGCAGCGCGCGCGCCGCAGCATTTCGGCTACGGTTTCGCGTGGCATGACACGGGTCAGCGGAAGAAAAGTCTTGGCGGACAAACCCTCCTGGCATGCTTTTCAAGCATTTTTAATGCTACAGCCCATGATCCAATTGTGCAGGCAGCTATTAAATTTATAGCAATTCAATAGCCGCACCGATTTCACAAACACCACAACCAGGATCTGTCAGCTGGAAACTGCCTTCAGAGCTTTTTGTAGGTGCGATCAAAGCCGTAAAAATCAAAAGCGATTTCCGGCACCTTCCCACTGACAAGCTGCGCAATGGCTTTGCCGGAGCCCGCGCCATGGGTCCAGCCCAGGGTGCCGTGGCCAGCGTTCACCCACAGGCGCCCCACCGGGGTTTTGCCAATATAGGGAATGTTGGTTGGCGTGGCGGGCCGCAGGCCGGCCCAGAACCGGGGCGCCCCGCCTTCTTCTTCCAGGCGCGTGTCGCACACGCCGGGTAATACCTCTTCAGTGCGGTCGGCCAGCATTTTGCAGCGGGCCCTGGCCAGCGGCGTGTCGAGCGACAGGTCATAGCCGCCGACTTCAATCGTTCCCGCCACCCGCAGCTCATTGCCGAGCCGGCTCATGGCGCATTTGACTTCATCGTCAATCGTGCTCACAAAAGGCGCGCATTCCGGCTTGAGCAGCTCGAAGGTGGCGCTGTAGCCCTTGCCCGGGTAAATCGGCAGGTCAACGCCGACCGTGCGCAGCATTGGTGCGGTGTAAGAACCGCAGGCCATCACCACCAGATCGGCCTTCAGATGCGTCAATTGAGCATCTTTTTGGC
>JAYWDL010000296.1:0-12000 GCA_043779865.1 Polaromonas sp. | reverse complement strand
CATTCGGGTTGAGGGTGTCTGCGATGGCACGCAGGCCCCGCCAGGTCGCCTGGCTGCCCACTTGCCGGCACGTTACGCCACGTAGCCTGAGTGCCTGTTCGTATCGCGCCGCAAGCGCTTCTGCGCCCATGACGATGACCGTGTCGCCGCGCTGCAGGCGCTGGCCGCGCAACTCTTCGCCGATCACCAGGCCCGACAGGTAACTGGGCAGCGCATCAGCCGCTATGCGCTGGAAAAGGGCAAGGGTTCGGGCGCTGAAGGCTGTGTGCAGCAGTCCTTCGCCGCGCAGGGCATACCTCACGCCCTGCTCAAAAGCGTCAGCATCATGAGGTGGCTCGGCGGCGGGAAGCGTGCGCGCCAGGATCGAATGCTGGCGCAGCAGCGCATAAAACTCGCCGGTCATCCAGGTTGAAAAATGGGAGATCTGCCGGTTGGCCACGGTGACCCACTTGCTGTGCGTGCCGGGCAATACCAGCCGGGCATCATTCAAATCCAGCAGCTGCAGGGCGCCGAAAATCTGCGTTTCCTCGCCACGCATGACGTCGGGAATACCGCCGGTTTCGATATTGAGCCCGGGCACATGGCGATGCGTCCGGGGTCCACCCAGGCCAGTTGCGCGGCAACGGCGTCAAAACCGGCCGGGCAGGGGCAGTAGGGCGCTTCCAGCCAGCCTTGCCGGCTACCGGCCATGCCTGAAATCAGGCAGAGGGTGCCGGGTGCCATCAAGTTGCCGAAGCAATCCTCGAAAACTGCCGGAAACTCACCCGGCGCCACGCTGAGAATGCCGCGTGCGAATGAACGCTCTTCAATGACCACGCCATCGGAGTAAAGCAGCGCACCGCGCAGCGAAGAGGTGCCCCAGTCGATGGCAAGCAGGCGCTTCATGAGACAGACGAGTTGCTATAAAGTTGATAGCTGCCAGCGCACGATTTATAAGGGCTGGAGGCCGAAAACAACTGATTAGATATCTGCTTCTGACTAGAGCGCCCGTCATTCCCGCGAAGGCGGGAATCCATAACCCGCATCGCTGGATGACTTCTGGATTCCCGCCTTCGCGGGAATGACGGTTTTTTTAATTGTCTGAGGCAGTATCTAATCAGGCGAAAACATGCTTGAAAAGTAACTGTAAAGGTCGTAACGCATGGGCTGTCAGGAGAGTAAAGGCATTCACCGCAGAGGCGCAGAGAACACAGAGGGCCGCAGAGTATTTTCTTACCTCCTCTTGCTCTGCGTTCTCTGCGCCTCTGCGGTGAAGGCTGCTCTTTCTGCTCCGGAGCCGAGAAGTGGCGTTGCATCAACCAAAAACTCAATGGTTGTCGCGCGGCACCGCAGAGCCGCGCTGGCCGACCAGAAAGTCGAGATCGGCGCCCTCATCGGCTTGCAGCACATGGTCGATGTAGAGCTTCCAGTAACCCGACGTCATCGGCGGTGCAGGTGCTTTCCACAGCGCCCGGCGGCGCGCCAGTTCTTCGTCGCTGACATGCAGGTGCAGGCGGCGGTTCGGCACGTCCAGCTCGATCATGTCGCCGTTTTGCACCAGCGCCAATGGCCCGCCTGCAGCGGCTTCTGGCGAGGTGTGCAGCACCACCGTGCCATACGCAGTGCCGCTCATACGGGCGTCGCTGATGCGAACCATGTCGGTGATTCCCTTGCGCAGCACCTTGGGCGGCAGCGGCATGTTGCCCACCTCGGCCATGCCGGGATAGCCTTTGGGACCGCAGTTTTTCAGCACCATGATGCAGTTTTCGTCGATGTCGAGGTTTTCATCGTCGATGCGGGCGTAGAAGTCTTCGATGGTTTCAAACACCACTGCGCGACCCTTATGGACCAGCAGTTCGGGCGTTGCGGCGCTCGGCTTGATAACCGCGCCGCGGGGCGATAAATTGCCGCGCAACACGGCGATGCCCGCCTTGTTCTTGAACGGCGCGCTCAGGGGCTTGATGACTTCGGTGTTGTAGTTTTGCGCGTCGGCGATGTTGTCGCCAACCGTCTTTCCGTTGGCCGTGATCGCGTCCAGGTGCAGGTGCTGCGCGATTTCTTTCAGCACCACCGGCAGGCCGCCGGCGTAGCAGAAGTCTTCCATCAGGTATTTGCCCGAAGGCTGCAGGTTGACCAAACAGGGCAGGTCGCTGGCCAGCCGGTCGAAGTCATCAATAGTCAGCTTGACGCCGATGCGCCCGGCAATGGCGATCAGATGAATCACGGCGTTGGTCGAGCCACCGATGGCGGCGAGCGTCTTGATGGCGTTTTCAAACGCCTGCCGCGTCAGGAGGGTGGAGAGCTTCAGGTCTTCATGAACCATGCCGACCGCGCGCCTGCCGGCCATTCGCGCCAGCACATTACGCCGCCCGTCAACCGCCGGGTAAGCGGCATTGCCAGGCAGGCCGACGCCCAATGCTTCGACCATGCAGGCCATGGTGCTGGCGGTTCCCATGGTCATGCAGTGGCCATGGCTGCGGTGCATGCAGCTCTCGGCTTCGAAAAAGTCGGCAAGTTTGAGCGTCCCGGCGCGCACCTGCTCGCTCATGCTCCAGACGCCCGTGCCGGAGCCGAGGTCCTGGCCGCGCCACTTGCCATTGAGCATGGGCCCGCCGCTGACGCCGATAGTCGGCAAATCGACGCTGGACGCGCCCATCAACAGCGCGGGCGTGGTTTTGTCGCAGCCCATGAGCAGCACCACGCCGTCGATTGGATTGCCGCGAATGCTTTCCTCCACATCCATGCTGGCCAGGTTGCGGTACAGCATGGCGGTGGGCCGCAGCAGCGTTTCGCCCAGCGACATCACAGGAAACTCCAGTGGAAATCCGCCCGCTTCATAAACGCCGATTTTTACCTGCTCGGCGATGGTGCGGAAATGCGAGTTGCAGGGAGTCAGTTCACTGAAGGTGTTGCAGATGCCGATGACCGGCCGGCCGTCAAACTGGTCATGCGGAACACCTTTGCCCTTGACCCAGCTGCGGTAAACAAAACCATCTCGGTCCTGGCGTCCGAACCATTGCTGGCTGCGTAGTTCATGGGCTTGTTTTCTGGGTGTTTTGGCGTTACTCATAACTTGAATCCTGAACAGATAACAATGGCGGCTGAAACGTTTTCCCCGCTCGGACCGAGGCTTTGAGCATGATGCTCGGCGGCGCAGCGCTTGCCGGACTCTGGCCCTATTCCCTTATTCTTTTACCGCGCCGGTCATGCCGGAGACGTAGTACTCGACAAAGAAAGAATAGATCACCGCCACCGGTAGCGAGCCCAACAACGCGCCTGCCATCAGTGCACCCCAGTGGTAGACGTCGCCATCGACCAGCTCGGTGACCACGCCCACGGGAACGGTCTTTATCTCAGAGGATGACACGAAGGTCAGCGCGTAGATGAATTCATTCCAGGACAGCGTGAATGCAAAGATGCCCGCTGAAATCAAGCCCGGTACGGATAGCGGCAGAATGATTTTCCAGAGGATCTCGAAACGCGTCGCGCCGTCGATCAATGCGCATTCCTCGAGTTCATAGGGGATTGAGCGGAAATACCCCATGAGCAGCCAGGTGCTGAACGGGATCAGGAAGGTGGGATAGGTCAGGATCAGTGCCCAGCGGGTGTCAAACAAACCGAGCTGGAACACGATGGCCGCCAGCGGAATGAACAGGATGGACGGTGGCACGAGGTAGGCCAGGAAAATGCTCAGGCCCACCTGGCGCGCACCCTGAAAGCGCAAGCGCTCGATTGCATACGCAGCCAGCACCGAGGCGGCCAGTGAAGCGAAGGTGGAGACCACCGAGACTATGACCGTGTTCCACAGCCAGTCAGGATAGGCGGTATCAAATACCAGTTTCTTGAAGTGCGCCAGCGTGGGAGCAATCACCCAAAACGGATTGCCGTCGCGCGAGAGTAACTCGGCGTCAGGTTTAAAGGAAGTAATTGCCATCCAGTAGAACGGGAAAAGCAGTACGAAGACAAAGATGAACAGCGGGATGTACACCGTCACCGTGCGGCGCGGCAGGGAATCCAGAAAGCTCATTCCCTGGGTTTCGTTGTCGGTTTTTTTCATGGGGTTCTCAGGCGATGAATGCGGTTTGGGCTTACTTGTCGCTGCCGCCCTGCTGCCAGGCGCGGCGCTGCAGGCCGAAGTAACTGAACAAGATGGCTGCCAGCAGGAAGGGCACCATGGCGATGGCAATCGCTGCTCCTTCACCCAGCGCACCACCAGGAATGGCGCGCTGGAACGACAGCGTAGCCATCAGGTGAGTCGCATTGAGTGGTCCGCCACGTGTGAGGACGTAGATCAGCTGAAAGTCAGTAAAGGTGAAGAGCACCGAGAAGGTCATGACCACCGCGATGATGGGGGTCAGCAGGGGCAGCGTGATGAAGCGAAAGCGCTGCCAGCCGCTGGCGCCGTCGATGGCCGCAGCCTCATAAAGTGCCGGCGAAATGGTCTGCAATCCGGCAAGCAGCGTTATGGCCACAAAGGGAACCCCCCGCCAGACGTTTGCCGCGATGGTAGAAAGCCGCGCGTTCCAGGGGTTACCCAGAAAATCGATGTAGGTGTTGATGATCCCCATCTTCAGAAGCACCCAACTGATCACCGAAAACTGCGAATCGTAGATCCACCAGAATGCAATCGCTGACAGGGCTGTCGGCACGATGTACGGCAGCAGGATCACAGTGCGGAAAAAAGTCTTGAACGGAATTTTTTCGTTGAGCAGGATGGCCAGCCAAAGGCCCAGAACGAACTTTAGCACGCTGGCTACGAAGGTGTAGAACAGCGTGTTGAACAGTGCAAGCTGGGTCACACTGTCACCCATCAGGAACAGGTAGTTCTCCAGCCCGACCCACACGCCTGGGCGTCCGATTTTGGTGTCAGTAAAACCAAGCCAGACGCCCAGGATTAGCGGGTAGGTCAGAAAGAGGATAAGCAGCACTGCCGCCGGCAACATGAAGAGCAGGCCCAGGGCATTGCGGCTGTTTTGTAGTTTTTGCAGCATAGGTAATTCTTCAGTCAGTCCCGGCGTCAGTTAAACGAGCAGTCTTGGCACCCCGGCAGTCGTGGAGGGTCATGCGGGGGCGGAGATACGGCGTCAGCCCATGAGCCGCACCGTTTCATCAGACCTTGTAGTAGCGCTCAGCGCGTTTCTGGGCGCGCTCTGCGGCTTCCTTCGGTGTTTTCGAGCCGCTGGCCGCCTCGGCCACCATGTCCAAAATGATGAAGTCTGCAATTGAGGCGGCCGATGCATAGCCCATCTCACCTGCATAGCCCAGCGGACGCATGATCTTCATGGCATCACGGTAGGGGGTGTGCTTGGGGTCGCTGGTCCAGATCGGGTTGGACTCGTAGGCTTTCAGCGGATGGCAAATGTAACCAATGGCTGCCTGCATCCAGGGGCCGTACTGCTCTGCCTCCATCATGAAGCGCAGGAACTCCTTGGCTGCCTTGGGGTACTTGCTGTGCTTGTAGATCATCTGGTTGAAGAACAGATTGAACTCGGTGGGCACACCGGCCGGCCCTATCGGAAAATTGGCATGCTGGATGTCCTTGGCAATTTCCTGCAGTTTGGGATCGGCCGATGTCTTGGCGGCGTAATAAATCGAAATTCCGTTGGCTGTAACGCTTATCTGGTTGTCCAGGAACGCCTTGTTGTTGTTGGGGTCTAGCCAGGACAGGGTGCCCGGCACGAAGGTGGGGTATAGCTCCTTGGCATATTCCAGTGCCTTGACAGTTTCAGGGCTGTCAATCACAACCTGGTTCTTCTCATTGACGAGCTTGCCGCCGTGCGACCACACCAGCCAGTGAGCCCAGGCCTGGTCGCCGGTGGCATGCCCGAGCGCAAAGCCGCCGGGCGTGCCTTTTTCCTTCAGGGCTTTCATGAGCTTCAGAAAGCCTACCGTGTCGCGCGGGAAGGTGTCGAAGCCAGCTGCCTTGACCTGGCTTTCGCGGTAGACGATGGCGTTGCCGGCGGCACCCAAGGGCAGGCCGATCCATTTGTTGTTGCGCTTGAGGTACTGCTCGCACACCGGATACCAGCCGCCGTATTTCTTGCCAAGGTAGTTGGCCAGATCGGTCACATCGACCAGCTTCTCCGGGTAAAGATTGGCGTCGTCATTGGTGGATAGGATGATGTCGGGGCCTGCACCCGCGTTGGCTGCCACGGCAGCCTTGGGGCGCACGTCTTCCCAGCCTTCGTTGTCCACGCGTACCTCGATGCCGGTGAGCGCAGTGAATTTCTTGACGTTGGCCATATACTGGTCTTCATCGCCCTGGACAAAGCGTTTCCAGCGCAGTACGCGCAGCTTGGCCCCTATTTCAGGCTGGTTGTTCCACTGGGCTTGTACCGCGCTATGCCACAGCATCGGGGCGGCTGCGGTCACACCGGCAGCGACGGATGTTTTCTTGAGGAACTTGCGGCGATTGACTTCTAGCATGCTTGTCTCCTTTGTTGTTGGTTCAGGAACAAATCAGGTGCCTTCCGGCCCCCCCTCTTCCACTCAGGCTGCCAGACGCATGCCACTGGCAGCGTCAAATAAATGCGCGCGCGTTGTATCGGGTCGCAGGCGGATGACTTCGCCTGGATGGAATTCATGGCGATCGCGAAACACGGTGGTCACTTCAACGCCGGCGATCCTGGTATAGATCTGCGTGTCGGCGCCTGTGGGCTCGACCACTACCACCTCTGCCGCCACCCCTTCACTGCCACTGGCTAGCTCAAGATGCTCGGGTCGCGTACCGTAAACCACTTTTTGTCCGTCCTGGCCGTTTGCATTGGTCGGGACAGGCAGCGACATGCCGCCGACAAACTCCACACGGGCTTCGCCACCCGAGCGTTTGAGCACACCCGGCAAGAAGTTCATAGCTGGCGAGCCGATGAACCCAGCGACGAACTGGTTGACTGGATGGTCATAGAGTTCCAGTGGCGATCCAGTCTGCTCGACAATACCGTCGCGCATGACCACGATCTTGTCGGCCATGGTCATGGCTTCGATCTGGTCGTGCGTGACATAAATTGAGGTGGTTTTCAGGCGTTGGTGCAGTTCCTTGATTTCCGTACGCATCTGCACACGCAACTTGGCATCGAGGTTGGAGAGCGGTTCATCGAACAGAAATACCTGCGGGTCGCGCACGATGCAGCGTCCCATGGCTACACGCTGGCGTTGCCCCCCCGATAGTTGCCGCGGAAAACGGTCCAGCAGATCATTCAAGCCCAGGATGTCTGAAGCTTTGCGCACCCGCTCGTCTGCCAGGGCTTTCGGCTGGCGTGCCAGCTTCAGGCTGAACGCCATGTTGTCCCGTACCGTCATGTGAGGGTACAACGCATAGTTCTGGAACACCATGGCAATGTCGCGTTCCTTGGGCATCATGTTATTAACGACTCTACCGCCGATCAAAACCTCACCGCCGCTGATTTCTTCCAGGCCGGCGATCATGCGTAGAAGGGTGGACTTGCCGCAACCTGAGGGCCCGACCAGTACGGTGAATTGACCGTCCTCAATATCAATGTCCACGCCGCGAATAATGTGCGTTGTGCCGAAATATTTTTCGACTCCCTTGATTTGTACTGCAGCCATAGTCTCCTGGGATGATGGTGTTGGAACCCACTGACTTTGTAGCATGAAAAAAATGCGATGTCATCAGTAACAACCATCTGGCGCGTTGGGGTGAACCCTGCTGTGCAGCACGTATCGCATCTTCGTCCCAACAAACCTGACGAAGGCCGCCCAAAAAAATGCTCCTGAAGCAGGAGCATTTTTTCAGGGGACGAGCGGCAAGCTCAAACCAGATCGTGCTGCGGCACCCCTTGCCGGGTGGGCGGCGGTACGTATAAGTAACCGCGCTGATGACGGTCGAACTTATCGGCCCGTAAACGAGCCAGGTCCACCCGACCGACGAGGCCCGTTACCCCTGCTGGCAGTGCCACCCGCGCCGCCGCTGCCGGAGCGGTTACCGCCACGGAAGTTGTTGCGGTTGCCCGTAGGTTGGCCGGAAGAGGGAAATCCGGAAGAGGCATGGCTGGCCGGCTGCTGGTTGTCGAAATCGTTGCGCGGCTCACTGTCACGCTGGCGTGGAGCTTGTGCATAGGCATTCCTGGGCTGGCCTGAAGGCTGGCCACCTTGCGGATAAGCAGAATTCTGGCGCGGCTGGGCCAGGCCGCGACGTTCACTATTGCCGCCCCGGTTGACATCGCCATGACCGGTAATACCCGCGAAATTACCACCGCCATTGCCGCGACCAGTGCCCGGGTTACCGCCAGCCGCAGGGCTGCGTCCGCGCCCGCCCGCATTGGCGCCACGCGCAGGCTGGGCGCCTTTGGTGTCACGGATGCGCGTCATCATTTCGCTGCGTGCGGCCTTGGCGGCAGCCTGCATCACATCGCGGCTCGGGGGTTTGCCCAGGCCGCCCCAGATGGTCTGGCGGCCCATGGCCAGTGGCTCGGCTTTTTCGCCGGGCTCGGCCTCAAAGCCGGGCACGATCACTTTTTCAATGTTCTGCTTGGTAAAGCGCTCGATGTCCTGCATAAAGCCTTCTTCGTCCAGGCACACCAGGCTGACGGCTTCGCCACTGTTGCCCGCGCGGCCGGTGCGGCCAATGCGGTGAACATAATCTTCACTGACGTTGGGAATCTCGTAGTTCACCACATGCGGCAACTCGTCGATGTCAATGCCGCGAGCGGCAATGTCGGTGGCCACCAGGGCGCGGATGTCGCCGCTCTTGAAGCCTTGCAGCGCCTGGGTGCGGGCGGTCTGGCTTTTATTGCCGTGCAGCGCCATGGCCTGGATGCCGTTTTTGGTCAAATGCTCAGCCACATTGTTGGCTCCGAACTTGGTGCGGGTGAACACCAGCACCTGGCTCCAGTTGTGCTCGTTGATGATGTGGGTAAGGAGGGCCTTTTTTTTGCTGCGACCGACCGGGTGAATGATTTGCGTAATGCGCTGCACCGTGGTGTTGCGTGGCGTGACCTGGATATGGGCCGGGTCGCGCAGCAGGCCGTTGGCCAGTTCGCGGATTTCATCGCTGAAGGTCGCGCTGAACAGCAGCGACTGCTTGTGCTTGGGCACCAGCGCCAGCACTTTCTTGATGTCGTGGATAAAGCCCATGTCCAGCATACGGTCGGCTTCGTCGAGCACGAGGATTTGCACCTGGCTCAGGTCCAGCGTTCCTTGGCTCGCATGATCCAACAGGCGGCCAGGGGTGGCTACCAGAATGTCCACACCACGGCGCAGTTTTTCAATTTGCGCGCCCATGCCGACTCCGCCAAACATCACCATTGAGGTGAGGTCCAGATATTTGCCGTAGGTGCGGACGCTTTCTTCAACCTGGGCAGCCAGTTCGCGGGTAGGCGTCATGATGAGAGCACGCACCGCATTGACGCCGCGCCGGTTGGTCAGCCGGGGCTCGGTGGACAGGCGCTGCAGCAGCGGCAGCGTAAAAGCAGCCGTCTTGCCGGTGCCGGTCTGGGCGCCGCCCAGCAAGTCGCCGCCTGCGAGCACGGCGGGAATCGCTTGTGCCTGGATGGGTGTGGGTGTGTCATAGCCTTGCTCAAGCACGGCCTTAAGAATGGCCGGAGCCAGATTCAATTCTTCAAATGTCATGGTGTTGCGCCGCTGGGGCGCTATAGATCGGCCTGTTGGGCGCCTTTGTTTGAAGGCAACCCGCCAGTCATAGGCAGATGGGGTCAGGAAGTCGGGCTAAAAACACCGTAAGTAACCAGCGACGCTAGTACCCGGGGTGTGCCCAAATGTTGAGGGCAACTGGAGCCCTGCAACCAAAGTATTGTCGCACGGAACGATAATCAGAGGTTCACGCCAGAATTCTGCCTTGATTTAGCGGTCCGGCGTGTGGTTTAGCCCGCAAAAAACCTGCAAAAAATCTGCCAATTGGCGGTTTGCAATTCCTTATCTTGCGTTGTTTCCTCTTTTACAAAAAGTGATTTGATGGCTCAGTACGTTTTATCGAAACCAATCTTGCCCGCCTCCGGCGGAGTTCGTTCACTTCATTCACGAATCGCAAGGTAAACCATGGCGCAATATGTTTTCACCATGAACAAGGTCGGCAAAATTGTGCCGCCCAAACGTCACATTCTTAAAGACGTTTCACTCAGTTTTTTCCCCGGCGCCAAGATCGGCATGCTGGGCGTCAACGGCTCGGGCAAATCCACCCTGCTCAAAATCATGGCAGGCATTGATAAGGAAATAGAAGGCGAAGCCACCCCCATGCCGGGGCTCAACATCGGCTACCTGCCGCAAGAGCCCAAACTCAACGACCAGCACACGGTGCGCGAGAGCGTTGAAGACGGCATGGGCGCGGTATTTGCCGCCAAGGCCCAACTCGAGGCGGTGTACGCGGCGTACGGTGAGCCCGATGCTGACTTCGATGCACTGGCGACCGAACAGGCTAGATTGGAAGCCATCATTGCCACTGCCGGAACCGACTCCGAGCATCAGCTTGAGATTGCTGCCGATGCATTGCGCCTGCCGCCCTGGGACGCCAAAATCGGCGTGCTCTCGGGCGGTGAAAAGCGCCGCGTGGCGCTGTGCCGCCTGCTGCTGTCCAAGCCCGACATGCTGCTGCTGGACGAACCCACCAATCACCTGGATGCCGAATCGGTCGATTGGCTGGAGCAGTTTTTGCAGCGTTACTCTGGAACTGTCGTGGCTATCACTCATGATCGCTACTTCCTGGACAACGCCGCCGAATGGATTCTGGAGCTGGACCGTGGCCACTGCATTCCATGGAAGGGCAACTACAGCTCCTGGCTAGAGCAAAAAGGCGAGCGTTTGCAGGTCGAGCAAAAGGGCGAAGAAGCCCGCGCCAAAGCGCTGAAGAAAGAACTGGAATGGTCCCGCCAGAACCCCAAAGCGCGCCAGGCAAAAAGCAAGTCGCGTCTGGCACGGTTTGAAGAACTGTCTGACTTTGAATACCAGAAGCGCGTTGAAACCAACGAGATTTTCATCCCCGTGGCCGAGCGTCTGGGCACTCAGGTGATCGAGTTTCATAACGTCACCAAATCGTTTGGCGACCGCGTGCTGATTGACAACTTGAGCTTCACCATCCCCGCAGGTGCCATCGTCGGCATCATCGGCCCCAACGGCGCCGGTAAATCGACGCTGTTCAAGCTGATTGCCGGCAAGGAGCAGCCCGACAGTGGCGAAGTGGTGATTGGCTCGACCGTCAGAATGGCTTTTGTGGACCAGAACCGGGACGACCTGGCGAATGAAAAAACCGTCTGGGAAGACATCTCGGGTGGGCTGGATATCCTCAACGTCGGCAAGTTCCAGATGCCCAGCCGCGCCTACGCCGGCCGTTTCAACTTTAACGGCGGTGACCAGCAAAAGCGCGTCGGCACCTTGTCGGGAGGCGAACGCGGACGCCTGCACCTGGCCAAAACCCTGATCGCCGGTGGCAACGTGCTGATGCTCGATGAGCCGTCGAACGACCTGGATGTCGAAACGCTGCGGGCGCTGGAAGACGCGTTGCTTGAATTCGCCGGCTCGGTCATGGTGATTAGCCACGACCGCTGGTTTCTTGACCGCATTGCCACGCACATCCTGGCCGCCGAAGGCGACAGCCAGTGGAGTTTCTTCAATGGCAACTATCAGGAATATGAAGCCGACAAGAAAAAGCGGCTGGGCGAAGAGGGCGCAAAGCCAAAACGCATGCGTTACAAGGCTTTGAAATAATGCCCCCACGGTCGCTCACTGCGTGTAGCTCCCTGCCCCCCGAGGGGGCCGCCCCGCCTGCGGCCCGGCTAAGCCGGTTCCGCGGCCGGAACTTGGCTAAGCGGGGAATAGCGTCCCCAGCTTGGAGGATGTCGCGTGGCTAAACTTGCCTCTGCTTCGCCGCCGCCTGTGGCTGCGGCGCCCGTTGAAAGCGCCGATCTGCTTTTGCGCCGGCTGGAGTGGACAGTACTGCGCCGGCTCGACGGGCTGCTGCAGGGCGACTACCGCACGCTGCTGCGTGGCACTGGCATGGATCTGGCGGATCTGCGCGAGTACCAGTACCACGACGACGTTCGCCACATCGAC
>JAYWDL010000295.1:0-4373 GCA_043779865.1 Polaromonas sp. | reverse complement strand
TGGGATTCTGCGAACTGATGACGGACGAATACGGAGTGCAGAATGTCTGGTACAGACTGTTATGGAGAGCTTTGCATAGTGCAGAGAGTCTTTAGCCTACCGGCTGCGGAACGGGCGTCGCGGGGTTGATCAGCGTCTGCGCGCCGCAGCCGCCAGGCTAATGACTCTCTGCACTATGGAGAGCTTTGCATAGCAGTCTGAAGCAGACCTTCGGTTGAGGAGGCTTAACCGGCCGATATTGGCCGACCGCAGCCACAGCGCACCAGCGCACCAACGCACCAACGCACCAACGCAATTTTTATATCAAATCAACCTCTAGCCCAAGCGAAACAGGCACAAGCAGCTATTAAAAATAGAGCAAATCAAGCCCGCGCCGGGCTGGTTCTTATTGCTGGGCCCCCAGTGCCAACGCAGCTGCACGAGACGCCGCAAGCGTTTGCGCGTCGGGTGCGGTCTGAGTGGGCCAGCCGCCCATGTGCCGGACGCTCAAGTCGCTCAACGCTGTCAGCCACTGCGGGCTGTCGTTCAGGCATTCGATGTAGTTGAACGTCTTGCCACCCGCTTCCAGAAAGGCGTGGCGCGCTTCCATGGCAATTTCTTCCAGCGTTTCCAGGCAGTCGCCGGTAAAGCCCGGGCACACCACATCGACGCTTTTCACGCCCGACTGCGCCAATTTGATCAGCGTGGGCTCGGTATAGGGTTCCAGCCATTTGGCCTTGCCAAAGCGCGACTGAAAGGTGACCTGGTAGCGGTCTTTGGGCAAACCCAGTTTTTCAGCCAGCAGACGTGCCGTTTTCTGGCACTCACAATGATAGGGGTCGCCCAACATAAGCGTGCGTTCGGGCACGCCATGAAAGCTCATAACCAGTTGCTCGGCCTGGCCGCTTTGCTGCCAGTGCTTGCGGATTTTGTCGGCCAGCGCCGCGATGTAACCCGGGTCGTCATGGTAGTGGTTGACGAAGCGGAATTCGGGAATCCGCCGCACTTTGGCGGCCCAGCTGTACACCGCGTCAAACACGCTGGCGGTCGTCGTGCCGCTGTATTGCGGATAGGCCGGCAAAATCAGGATGCGGGTCACGCCGTCAAGCTTGAGCTGGTCCAGTTGCGAAGCGATGGACGGGTTGCCGTAGCGCATGGCGTAGCGCACCTCCACCGTGTGCCCGCGCTGGCCCAGGTAGCCGCGCAGCATGAGGGCCTGCTTTTGCGTCCAGACCTTGAGCGGCGAGCCTTCGGGCAGCCAGATGCTGGCGTATTTGGCGGCCGATTTTTTGGGCCGGGTGCGCAGGATGATGCCGTGCAAAATCAGCCACCAGAGCAGTTTGGGGATTTCGACCACGCGCGCATCACTTAAAAATTCGCCCAGGTAACGGCGCAGCGCCGGCGCGGTGGGCGCATCGGGCGTTCCCAGGTTGCACAGCAAAATGGCGGTGGTGGAGGCGGCTTTGGGCGGCGCGCCGTGGGTAAAAGAAGGCTCGGGTGCAAAAGACATGCGGTATTCTCGCCCAAGCCATGCTCGATCTGACCCTTATCAAAGCCATCACCCTGGACCTGGACGATACGCTGTGGCCGATCTGGCCCACCATCGAACGGGCCGAGCAAGCACTCAATGACTGGCTCGGCCAGCATGCGCCCACGACGGCCGCACTGTTGGGCCAGGCGGTTGCGCGCCATGAGATTCGCGAGCACGTCAATCATTCGCGACCCGAGTTGAAGCACAACCTGGGCGCACTTCGCCGCGAGGCGATCCGGCTTGCGCTGGTCCGATCCGGCGACGATCCGCTGCTGGCCGAGGCGGCTTTTGAGGTGTTTTTTGCCGAACGCAACCGGGTCACGCTGTTTAACGATGCGCTGCAGGCGCTGGCGTTTTTGTCCAGCCGCTTTCCGCTGGTGGCGCTGTCGAACGGCAATGCGGATATTCACCGCATTGGCATCGGGTGCTATTTCAAGGCCAGCATCAGCGCCCAGCAGTTGGGCGTGGGCAAGCCCGATCCGCGCATTTTTCATGCGGCGGCTGGGGCTGTCGAGGTCCGGCCTGACGAGGTGCTGCATGTGGGCGACGACGCCACGCTTGATGTGCTGGCGGCGCTCAATTGCGGCATGCAGACGGTGTGGGTGAACCGCGCCGATCATTTGTGGAGCCATGCGGCCGAGCCGCATGAAACGGTGAGCACCCTGACCGAGTTGTGTGAGCTGTTTCCCACCTGAAAGCATCGCGTGGCCTTGACAATCCATGGCATAGCCGCTTCGCGCGCGGCGCGCCCGCTGTGGGTGGCCGAGGAGTTGGGCCTGGCGTATGAGCATGTACCTCTTCCTTACCTGGGCGGGGCCACGCGAACGCCTGAGTTTTTGGCGATCAATCCGAACGGGCGCATTCAGTGCATGCCGCGTGCCATGGCCTCGTTCAGCGTGTTCTGGAGGTTCATGGTCTTGATCATGCCCATGGCATTGCTGCTGGCATTGATCACGGTCTGGTTGACGATCTGTTGGTTGTCCAGCGTGTTCTGGATGACGGTGCTGACTGCGGGGCCAGACGGTCCAGGCTGAAAGCTGTTGCCCGGACCGACTTGCACCGGTCGCAGCGTCAGCAACTGGCTTTGGAGCTGCGCGGCCCGCGCCGGCGTGAGATCAGCGAGGCGGCCGAAGTTGAGCGTCGTGTGGGTAACGAGGTTGCCGTTGACGTAAACGGCGCGCGAGATGCCGAAGCTCACCATCAGGCCGCGCCCCGTGTCGAAACCGCCGCGCAGGGTGTCCAGCTTGCTGTTGCTCACGGCCTGCCACACGCCAGCGGAGGGCGCCTGCAGGGCGGGTGCCGCTGCATGCGCCGGCTTGGGGCAAGTCAGCGTCGGCAGCAGGCACAGCCCCTGGAAGGCCAGGGCGCAAAGGGGATGGATGGTTTTCATCAGAAGTCTCCCGGTCCGTGCTTGGGCAGCGTCAAGCCGGCTGCGCTGTCTCTGGCGAGGCCGCCGCCCAAGTGCGCACGTGGCGCCACGCGCCAGTCGGCCGCCAGGTTGAAGCGGGCCGACTCCATGCGGTTGTGAACGACAAACAGCAGGCGGCTTTGCCAGATGGCATCAAACGCGTGGCGCGGCATGGCGCGAGTGCCCTGAGCGGGGTCGCCGATCAGCACCCGGTCGGGCTGTACGCCCTTGACCACCACGAAATGCAGGTAGCCGTTTTCCTTGACCAGCACGATGGCCGGAACGCGCGCCTCGTTGAGCTTGTCCAGCGGCTGCTCGAACCCGTCGGCCTGGAAGCCGCGCGCCGCCAGGAAGCGCTTCATGTCGAGCAGCGAGAACCCTTCGCTCTGTATCTTCTTGCGGTCGCCGCGGGCATACATCTCCTCGAATACGGCTCCCTCGGTCACCGGATGGCCGTAGTGGTGCGTGAGAAGCGTCGCGATCGCCGCCGATCCGCAACTGAAGTCGTACTGCTGGAGCAGGGTGCTGGCCAGGCGTGCCTGGCGCATGCTGGTGACGGGGATAACGACGTCGCCCGTCCCCATGGACGGCAGATGCGCCAGCTGGGCCGGCGCCGTGCCGGCGCCCGTCAGCAGCGCGAAGGAAAGCAGCAGGACGCGCATGATGCCCTCCGTCAGTTCATCTGCAGGTTCAGGATCACTGCGTTCTGGATCAGCACGTTGGCGCCGGAATTCTGGATCACGACCGGGATGCCGCTCATGCTCGAAAAGGCGCCGGAACCGATGTCGTTGCTGCCGGTGTTGACGTTCCTGGCGGTGTTGCCCGCCGTGGTGCCGGTCAGCGTCATGTCGTTGCGCACCTGGACGCGACCGCCGCGGAGCGTGTCCAGCGTGGCGACGTCAACGGCCTTTGCGAAACCAGGCGGACTGGCGGTGCTGGCAGTGCTGACAGCCACTCTGCTCCTGGCCGGCCGGGTTTCCGCCTCGGACTGCGTGGTCAGCATGGAACTGAGGGCCAGGCACACGAGCCAGGCGAGCTTGATCGATTTCATGGGGGCTCTCCCTTTTTCTGCGTTGGCGGTGCTGAAGACCACCGTGCGGCCTGTGCCATGCACGGGCGGCAACGGTGATTGCCCGGGGGTCCTTACTTGCCCACGGCCAGATTGGCCTGCACGTTCACGCTTTGCTGCACCAGCGACGAAATGCCGCTGTTCTGGCTCGCGATCATGATGCCGGCCGCCGACTGCCCGACGCTGGTCATTTGGTTGGACATGTTGAACGTGCCGGCGCTGACCTTGATCTTGCCGCCCTCGCCGCCGTTGCCGCCCTGGCCGTTGCCGCCATAGCCGGCCGTGGCGGTGTTGCCGCCGCCGCTGCCGTTGCCGCCCTGGCCGCCGCTGCCGTTGCCGGCTTGGGCGTTGCCGCCCGTGCCGTTGCCGCCGCTGCCGTTGCCGCC
>JAYWDL010000294.1:0-4389 GCA_043779865.1 Polaromonas sp. | reverse complement strand
GAAGCTGCTCATTGATGAAGGTGCGGACCCGCAACTCAAAAACCAGCAGGGTATGACCGCACTGCAATTTGCCCAGCGCGGCAACCGGCCCGATGCAGCCGGGCTGATTGCTACCGCCCTACGGCGTAAACGCCCGGCCGGTCAGTGGTGACATCGCCGGGTTCGCAAGGCTTCCAGATCCGGACGAGCAGCCAGGCGCCGCATCACCACAATCGCCAGTGCGGCGCAGGCTAGCGCAATCGCGGCGGTACCCGCCAGATATTCACTGACAAATATGACAAAGGCGCTCATTCAGTTTTACCGCCTTGGGACTGGAAGCCACAGCCGTTACCGTTCCAGAATTTCAGGCGCTTCATGTCGCAAATGCAGACCGGACGTTCACCTGATTTCAACAAGGTCAGGGTCAAGCTCAAATCTAAGCCTACGCTGATGACCTGGCTCCAACGTCTTCCGCCAGATCGCCGCATCGCTTTCATGCGCCGCCATGGAATCGGTTGAGCTACTATCGCCGCCTGTCAATGGATAACCGCGATTGGTACGTCAAGCCTCTCAGAAAACGCACCGGCTACGTTGAGCACTCATCTTTCAGGCTCCCGGCGCAGGAGTCCGAACTCAAGAAGCCGTTCAAGCTTGATTTAACGTGGAAAATCCTTGCAATGGCCGTAGCCGTTTTTGTCCTTGCCATGCTCGGCAAACACCTTTGAGCCAACGAAGTACATGTTCCACGATGTATAAATCATTTCGTCCTCAATTATTGATGCAGTTTCTTCATGAATGGGCTAAATTTTTTTAGACTGGCAGGGGAGGCTTTTCAGGGCGCGCAAGGGCGTTCCGGGCTGACTTGAACCAGGTGCACCGCGTCGAAGGCCAACCCTGCGGGATTGGCTTTTCGGGGCTGGCCGTGCTGGTGCGGGGTCAGCGTCGCTTCGCTACCATGGGGCGCTGCCCCATACCCCGGCAGGTGCGTTTTCGATACTTCGGGGTGGTCCGAATGCTGCTCTTCGGGGTGCCTCAGCTCGTCCGGAAACCAGCTCCGCGGCTTGGTCCACGCCTGCAGCTGCCGGGCGTCATTGGCCCAGTCCGGCTCGATGCCCAGGTGGTAGCCGTCCGTTTTGAGGCGCAGCTCGAACACGGCCGCCAGGTTGTCGCCGAACACCTCCCGGCCCGACCAGCGCGTGCCGTCCGCTTCTACGAACCGGCGTCCCGGTGGCTGCTTCATGGCCTCACAGGCCAGATAGAACGCCGCCAGCGCATGCCGGCAAACGTCCTCCGGGGTAATCCAGTCCCAGCAGTGCTCGGGCCGGGTTTCAGGTCGCCAGGTGCGCGGGCTGTGGCTCATGCGGCACCCCCGTGGCGGGTTTCAGGGCTTGCGGGCGGCGCGTTCCAGCCGGGTGATTTCGCGCCGCTGGGCCTTGGAGCGTTTCGGGATGCCAGCTGGCGCGGTGGCTGGTTTGACCCGGATTGCGGGCCGGTCGGTGCCGTCAGGCTCAGGGCCGGTAACGGCGCTGATGTCCCCTTGTCCCTGTTTGGGTGCGTCTTGGGGTGCCCGCAGGTAGGCGTCAAGGGCGACACAGAGCAGGGCGTTAAGGCTGATGCCGAGGCGCTGGCAGCGTTGCCGGGCGTCGGCGTCGAGAGCGTCTGGTAAGCGTAAAGAGTAGGCCATGATGTCATTATGACGTCAGATTGACTGCTTTGGTCAACCCCGTGCGTGTCTTTTGTTGATACTGAGACAAGCCCAGCTTCCGGCACGCTGGCTGCGCCAGCGAGGCCGGAAGCTACCGCGTCCCGGATTTGCTCGTTTCTGACCTGGGCTTTGTGCCAGTTGAGATCGCGGGCCATGATCAGCCAGGTCTCCGATTTGCGCACCATCAGCGACCACCACGCCGATTCCTGCGGCGAGATCGTGCGGCCCTCAGGCGTCACCAGCAGGCCCCGGCTGAAGTGCCAGCCTTGCCAGCTCTTGCCGGGGAGCTCTGTGTAGCGCAGCAGCCGCAGCAGCTTGAAGGCCATGTACGGAATCTGGTGTTTTCCGGAAAGCCAGTTCTGTAAAGTGCGCAGCGAGACGTGCAGAAGCTTCGCCGCTTCAGGCACGGTCAAGCCTTGCTCAGCCAGCAGCCCAGACAGCCGAGCGCTATGCGCCATGCGGTCTGCGAGGCACTGGCGGCGCTCGGGCGACTTACGGTTGATGTTCCACGATGTATATTATGTTAAGTTAAGTCAATCGACCATCTCCTGGCTTCCCAGATTGCTTTGGCGCTTGTAGGACCAGATAGCGTTACACCCTTCTGCATCATGTTGACTGGCAAACTTCCTTTATGGGAAAGCTTCAAACAGTTGTGCGCACATCGATCACTGCGGCATTTACCGCGTTGGCTTTATGTTCTGCTGGGTGGGCGCAGACGCCGCCTGTGTCCGGTGCCGCCATATTGTTGGCCAAAAGCCAGGAGCTCAAGGCCCAGTTGGCCAACAACCAGTTTGGACGCCCGTTGACTCTCGAATCGTCGGAAAGCGCGTCGACTGTGGAAGGAAACGTTTATGCCATCCTTGATTCACCGTTTGTAGCGGTCAGTCGTACCTTCAAAAGTCCCCAGCGCTGGTGTGACGTGATGATCCTGCACATCAACACCAAGTACTGCCATGCGGCCCAATCCACGGCGCTGACGCGTCTGAACGTAAGCATTGGCAGGAAAACGCAGCAGCAGCTTAGTGATGCTTTTGCGCTGGATTTTGATTATGAGCTGATTGCCGCCAGCCCGGACTACTTTTCAATTTTCTTGAGTGCCGAAAAAGGTCCGCTGGGCACCAGCAACTACCGCATTGAACTTCAGGCCGTGCCGCTACCTGACAACCGCACGTTTATGCGTTTGCGCTATGCCTACGGCTATGGTGTCGCCAGCCGGGTGGCGATGCAAAGTTACCTGGCAACGTTGGGACGTGGAAAAGTCGGCTTCACTCAGACAGGCCAAGGGACCGAGAAGACCTTTATTGGCGGAATGCGTGGCGCGGCCGAGCGCAACATCATGCGCTACTACCTGGCGATTGAGGCGTACCAAGCATCTCTGGACAGACCGCAAGCCGAGCGCCTGGAGGCAAGCCTGCAGCACTGGTTCAGCGCTACCGAGCAATATCCGCAGCAATTGCACGAAGTGGAAAAATCCAGCTACATGACCATGAAACGAGTGGAATACCAACGCCAGCAAAGTGCTGAACCGCAAAACTGATCACGCCTACCCTGCCCCGACCTTTTTCAGCCAAGATTCAGCGAGTTAGCAGGCGCGTTGCGTAGCGCAATCCACTGCTTGTGCGGGTATATGTTTCCCGGGCTCTCGTATCGGTAGCGCTGGCTCGGCTGGCGGCGGTTCGTCGATCTCGGGCGGCTGGTCGGGTCCCGGTGGTACTCGTACCGGATCAACCTCGTTGCGCATATAGGTACCAGGGGCTGGTTGAGGGACGGATTGGGAATGGATCATCATGATTTCCTCGTGAGCGTCTGCCCGAAACGATACTTGCCAAAACCGGACACGCCAGGACGCGTTTTCAAACGATTGCGCACCAAAGCCATCACCACGGCACCTGTGAGCATGGCCAGAAGTACGGAAACCCAAGGCTGACTCGCGACAACGCTCCTGATCAGCTTGCCTGCGCCGATGACCTTTTCCGGGAGCGCCTGGGCAACCAGTATGTCTGAATGGGTGGCCGAACCACGGGCTTTGAGCTTCTCAAAGGCGTCCAGCATGGCATCGGCGGACAGCTGAGGTTTAAATCAAGGCGGCTTTGCTTCATGGGCTCTATGTCTGGCTCGGCTTACGCCTTGCTCACAAATGGCGGGGAGGCATGCAGAGTTTCCTTAAATTCATGAAAATCAATGGCTTATGCGGGTAATCCAGAAAACGCATGAGCTTGACGCGGGGCCCATGCTTCCAGTATCCTGCGGTCCATGCGAACGTTTTCCCCTGCTGCACTGATAGCCGTGGCCGCCCTGGTGGTTTGCCAGGCCCAGGCAGCGCCGGGCAATGCGGGCGACGACCTCGATAACCTGCTGGCCGACAAGGGCCTGCTCACGCACATCGACCAGGTTCGCCAAACAGTGCAAAACAAAGCCTCGGAACTCGTTGTCAATGCGATGGGCTTTTTAGGCGTGCCCTATCGCCGCGGCGGCAATACCGCTGAAAGTGGCTTTGACTGCAGCGGTTTTGTCCGGGCCATGTATGAGCAAAGTGTCGGGCAGCTGTTGCCGCGCCGGGCCGAGCAGCAGGCCGCAGCCACGCAGCGCATCGATAAAAGCGAGTTGCAACCCGGCGATCTGGTGTTTTTCAACACGCTCCGGCGTGCCTTCAGCCATGTGGGCATCTACGTGGGCGATGGCAAGTTCATTCACTCGCCCAAGCC
>JAYWDL010000293.1:0-12087 GCA_043779865.1 Polaromonas sp. | reverse complement strand
CAATACCGTCAAACTTGGATGGCCGATCGGGCTCACGGCCCAGCGCTTCGACAATCGTTTCGGCAAACTTGACGGGCAATGCGGTCTCCAGCACCAGCATCGGCACGCCGGGGGTCAGGTGCTCGCGCGCCACCTTCAACCCATCGGCGGTGTGGGTGTCGATCATCACATGGTGGCGAGCCCAGGCGTCGCGAATGGTGTCCAGACGGTTCGCGTGGGTGCTTTTGCCGCTGACAAAACCGTAGCGTTCGGCACAGTGCGCAAAAGCCGGGTCCGCGCTGAGGTCGAAACGCCCTGCCTTGGCCAGCTGCGGACCAAACAGGTCCGCTGTGCGCGCGCCGTTGCGGCCCAGCAAGTCAAACACAAAGCGCTCGAAGTTGCTGGCCTTGGAAATGTCCATGGACGGGCTGGAGGTCTCGTGCGTATCGGCGCTCATGCGCACCCGGTACACGCCGGTGCGGAAGAACTCGTCGAGCACATCGTTCTCATTGGTGGCGACCACCAGCTTGTCGATCGGCAGGCCCATCATTCGCGCCACATGGCCAGCGCAGACATTGCCGAAATTGCCCGAGGGCACGGTGAAGCTGACTTTTTCGGCGTTTGACTTTGTTGCCTGAAAGTAACCGGCAAAGTAATAGACCACTTGCGCCATCAGCCGCGCCCAGTTGATCGAATTGACCGTGCCGATCTTGTACTGGCGCTTGAACGCCAGGTCGTTGGACACCGCCTTGACGATATCCTGGCAGTCGTCAAACACGCCGTCAATCGCAATGTTGTGGATGTTTTCATCCTGCAGGCTGAACATCTGCGCCTGCTGAAACGGGCTCATGCGGCCATCGGGCGAAGTCATGAAGACGCGCACGCCCTTTTTGCCGCGCATGGCGTATTCTGCGGCGCTGCCGGTATCGCCGCTGGTGGCGCCCAGAATATTGAGATCTTCGCCGCGGCGCGCCAGTTCGTACTCGAACAGGTTGCCCAGCAGTTGCATGGCCATGTCCTTGAAGGCCAGCGTCGGGCCGTTGGACAGTGCCTCGAGGTACAGGCCGCTCTCCAGCGGGCGAAGCGGCACGATTTCCCTGCTGCCGAATACTTCTTCGGTGTAGGTTTTGGCGCAGATCGCTTTCAGGTCAGCGGCAGGAATGTCGTCGATGTAGAGCGACAGCACTTCAAACGCGAGGTCTGCATAGCTCAGGCTACGCCATTGAGTGAGCGTGACGTCATTGACCTGCGGATAGTGTTCGGGCAGGTACAGGCCGCCATCTGGCGCCAAGCCTTCAAGCAGGATTTCGCAAAAGCGCTTGCGGTCAGCGTGGCCGCGCGTGGAGAGGTATTTCACTGGGTAATTTCCAAAAAACGGGTTTGATTATGAAGCGTCGGCACTCGACGCCGGCAAAAACGGCGCTAGGCCGCGCAATACTTCCAAACGCTGGCCATACCAGGCGTTCTGCGGCAAAGCTGACACCAGGCGTTGCCGCAATGACAAGGCCTCGTTAAAGTAGCTCTGGCGCTCCTGCGCCCCCAGGCTTGGCTGGGTAGTCAGCCGCTCCAGCGAAACAGCCAAGTCATCCAGCACCTGCGGGCTGTCGCCCAGACTCTGGCGCAACTGGCGGCGAATCTCCAGACTTTCGCGGTAGGCGCCCAGCGCCTGGCCGCCGCGCCCGGCCTGCGTTTCCGCATCGCCTAGTTTGTTCAGCGAGACGGACAGGTCGCGCAGCACCGGCGGGCTGTCGCCCACACTCTGGCGCAACTGGCGGTGAATTTCCAGACTTTCCCGGTAGGCGCCCAGCGCCGCGTCGCTGCGTCCGGCCTGCGTTTCCGCATCGCCTAGATTGCTCAGTGAGACGGACAGGTCGCGCAGCACCTGCGGGCTGTCGCCCAGGCTCTGGCGCAACTGGCGGCGAATTTCCAGACTTTCCCGGTAGGCGTTTAAGGCTTCATTGATGGCGCCAAGCTCAAGCTGAACATCACCCCATTCATGTAATGCACCACTCAACTCCCGTATCAAAGCAAGCTCATCCGGCTTTTGGGCAAGGCGAACGCGGGCAGCAGCCAAGTTGTCTGAAACTGGGCCTAACTGCCGCGCAGTAACTGCCAGCATAGACCTGTCCCCTGTCTGCGGCAGCACAGAATTTGTGCTGCCTACCGTAGCAGGCAGCACCTTTGCCGTGTAGGAACGGATATGCCATAAATCAGGCGCTAATTGGGCGACCTGTGCACGCCATGTAGCCGGAAGGCACAGCACCAGGGGCCGTGCATAGCTGCGAACCAGCCACTCGCGCGCTTCATTCAACCGAGACAGCAGCTCAGCCCGAGCCTGGTCCCAGCCGGTTTGTTCGGTGTCGTCAATGGCGGTGAGCTGCACCCACACGGGCGCACGGGCTTGCAACTGACTCGCTTGCATCTGCATGCCCTGCAAGATGGCCTGCGTTGCTTCGCTGGCGTGAGCGGGTTCTATCAAGCGCAGCGGTGCGGTACGCAAAGCCCATGTGTCGCTGGCCCATTGCAGGATGGGTGCTACGGCACGCGCATCCGGCGCAAATAAAAAACACAGGCTTAAGCCCTCGTTCCACTCCATGTGAAGGCGCATTTCTCGCCACACGGCATCTGGACTGATCGCTTCGTCCTGACCATTGGAGGTATTCACGAACCTAATTCGTCTTGCAAGAGGTAATGCACGTCGCACCAGTCGGTGCCATTGCGGTAATTCAATATCACGCCACTGTCAAACAGCCGAGCGAGCTGGTGCAGATTTTTCATGGAGTCAAGACCGTTGCCGTGGGTGCGGCGTACATTCAGCAGCCAGGTCTTGTCTTCTGTCGCCAGGGGCATTTCGTTGCGCAGCACCTGCTCTGCCATGCGAGCCCAGCTCTCGCCTTGCAAAGGCGTCGGGGCATTGGCTACGCGGGCTTTGGTGCATACCGATTTGATAAGCCGAAAATAATCGCGCACGCTGCCGCTGGATGCCAAAGCAAGCTGCTTCAGCACGTCCAATGGAATCAGTTGTTCTACCTGTGAATAGCGTTTAACCACCGTACTTACCATCAAATCCACCCCCGCCCAGTAGGCTTTCGCCTTGGGGGGAATACCGTCGCCAGCCGGCCCCTGCAGACGGGTGGGCGACTGGAATACCTTGACGTGTGGAAGCGTGCAGACTGAGACACCAAAATAAGAACCAATGCGCGGCGACAAAAAGGGTAAATACGGCGGCACGCTATAAACGACATGGATGTGTTCGAGCTTCAAATACTCTGCGTTCAGGTCAAACGTGCGGGAAATGGCGTCGTAGCACACCTGCGCATCCGCACCCGTCACGCGCAGGCGCTCAAGCGAGTCAAGAATGAGGATTACCTGTTTGTCCTGCCCTTTCTGACAACGCACATCGTCAAGCACGCCCTTTGCAAACTCACGCACTTGTGCGGCCAAAGGCGCAATGGCACCCTGCAACGAGGCAAGGACTTTTTCGCGAAAGCCGGGATTGTCTTTTAACTGCGCCTTGAAGCTCGGAGTGACCCCGCCACCTAGAGGCAACGGAGCATTAATTTCTGTGAACTTTACCTCTGTAGTGTTGAAGTAATTCCACAGCTTGCTGAAGTAACCTTGCGCTAGCCGTTCACCACCTAAAAATTGATCTGCCCCATCAGCCAAGGCGGCCACCAGCGTCAAGAGCAGGGTTTCCGTTTTAACGGGTTCCACCAGATTCAGGTATTCACCCATGTCAGCCACGATGACCAAATGCCCCAGAGAACGCAGTTCGGCCGCCATTCGGCGCAACTCGGTTGATTTACCGACCCCCCGATGACCCGTAAAAAGCCAGGTGCCAGGCCGGTCTGACATTTCAATGCCAACACGCAACTCATCTACCGGACTGATGTTTTCCGAAGTGTGCATGCCGCGGACATACAACGCTTGGTCGCGAGGGATGCTTACATCCAGCGGACGATCAAAATCCAGCGTACGGAACAAAGCTTCAAAGCTGGCGGTCATGATGGTGGGAAACTCCGTTGGATTGCGTTTTGTGGCCCATCGGCCATTATTCAATGGATTATCGTGCGTGCCTGCCTTCGCTCCGCCAAGCGACAGAAATCTCTTGGCACTATCAAGTCCAAGTGGAAATGCAACACGAGTTGATCACTGGATGGTGCTGAAAAGCGGAAGTCCCTCACACCCAAGCGCGACCCCGTAGCACGGCGACAAGCGCGCCTGATCATGCTGCGCGCAAACGCGCAGCCCTGAGGTTTGCTAAAAACCAAACTGATAACCGCGTTTATGCCAGCTCCTCCTTGCGAATACGAATAATCGGCGCCAGCACCGTGGGCAGCGCCTGCATTTGCGCCAGCGCTTCGTTCATTTTGGCCTCGACACAATCATGCGTGAGGATGATCAAGTCGGTCTGGGTGGAGCCTTCACCGCCCACTTCGTCGGCTTCCCGCTGCAGCACCGCGTCGATGCTGATGCCGAGCGACGCCAGAATACCGGTGACTTTGGCCAGCACACCGGCTTCGTCAGCCACGTTCAGGCGCAGGTAGTAGCTGGTGACCACTTCGGACATCGGTACGATGGGCAGGTCGCTCATGGCATCGGGCTGGAAGGCCAGGTGCGGAACGCGGTGCTCGGGGTCGGCGGTGTGCAGGCGCGCAATATCGACCAGATCGGCAATCACCGCGCTGGCGGTGGGCTCGCTGCCGGCGCCCTTGCCGTAGTACAGCGTCGTTCCGACTGCATCGCCATGCACCATCACCGCATTCATCGCACCCTCGACATTGGCAATCAGGCGTTTGGCCGGCACCAGGCTCGGATGCACGCGCAGTTCAATGCCGTTGGCGACGCGCTTGGTGATGCCCAGCAGCTTGATGCGGTAGCCGAGTTGCTCGGCGTAGCGAATATCCTGTGCCGCCAGATTTGTGATGCCCTCGACATAAGCCTTGTCGAACTGGACCGGAATGCCGAAGGCAATCGCACTCATGATCGTGGCTTTGTGCGCCGCGTCCACGCCTTCAATGTCGAAGGTCGGGTCGGCCTCGGCGTAACCCAGGCGCTGCGCTTCTTTAAGCACCACGTCAAAGTCCAGTCCCTTGTCGCGCATTTCGGACAGGATGAAGTTGGTCGTGCCGTTGATGATGCCGGCAATCCACTGGATGCTGTTGGCGCTCAGGCCTTCGCGCAATGCCTTGATGATAGGAATGCCGCCTGCAACAGCCGCCTCGAACGCCACCATGACGCCTTTGCGCTGGGCGGCGGCAAAAATCTCGGTGCCATGGACGGCGAGCAGCGCCTTGTTGGCGGTCACCACATGTTTGCCAGACTCAATTGCTTCCAGCACCAGTTGCCGGGCAATGCCGTAGCCGCCAATGAGCTCAATCACGATGTCGATGTCAGGGCTGGCAACCACCTTGCGCGCATCGTCCACCACCTGCACGCCCTCGCCCACCAGGGCTTTGGCGCGCGCCACATCCAGGTCGGCCACCATGGTGATCTCGATGCCGCGACCGGCGCGGCGGCGAATCTCTTCCTGGTTGCGCTTGAGCACATTGAAAGTGCCGCTGCCCACGGTACCGATGCCCAGAAGGCCTACCCGGATCGGGCTCAAATTCGTCGTCGTTTTTAGGGTCACCTGGAGTCCTGCCTGTCGTGGTTAGTGCTGGCTGTCCGTTGAAATGGGGCAGCGGGAAATTGAAACTCAGATTAGCTTCTTGCGGTATTTCTCAAGAAATAGGGCAATGCGTTTAATTGCTTCGCGAAGGTCTTCCTCGTGCGGCAAAAAGACGATGCGGAAATGGTCGGGCGCGGCCCAGTTGAAGCCGGTTCCCTGCACCAGCATCACCTTGGTTTCCTTGAGCAGCTCAAGGAAGAACTGCCGGTCGTCCTTGATCGGATAGACCTCGGGATCAAGCCGGGGAAACATGTAAAGCGCCGCGCTGGGCTTGACACAGCTCACCCCGGGAATCGCGGTGATCAGCTCATAGGCCAGATCGCGCTGGCGCCGCAGCCGCCCGCCCTCGCCCACCAGGTCGTTGATGCTCTGGTAGCCGCCCAAAGCCGTCTGGATCGCCCACTGGCCGGGCACGTTGGAGCACAGCTTCATGTTGGCAAGCATGTTCAGGCCCTCGATGTAGTCCTGCGCCCTCTTTTTAGGCCCCGACACCACCAGCCAGCCCGCGCGGTAGCCGCATGAACGATAGCTTTTGGAAAGCGAATTGAAAGTCAGCGTCAGCACATCGGTTGACAGGCTGGCGAGCGCCGTGTGCTTCACCCCGTCGTACAGCACCTTGTCATACACCTCGTCCGCCAGAATCACCAGATTATGTTCGCGTGCAATATCGACAATGCCCTTGAGCAGTTCGTCGGAATACAGCGCGCCGGTCGGGTTGTTGGGGTTGATGACGACGATGCCCTTGGTGCGGGGCGTGACCTTGGCGCGAATATCGTCAAGGTTGGGCATCCAGCCGTTGCTCTCGTCGCACATATAGTGGACCGGCGTGCCGCCCGACAGGCTGGTGGAAGCCGTCCACAAGGGGTAATCGGGCGAAGGCAGCAGCAGCTCGTCGCCGTTGTCGAGCAAAGCATTGGTCGCCATGGAGATCAGCTCGCTGGCGCCGTTGCCCAGGTAAATGTCATCCAGCATGACACCCTTGATGCCCTGCTTTTGCGTCTCGTGCATCACCGCCTTGCGCGCCGCAAAAATGCCCTTGCTGTCCGAATAACCGGCCGACGCCGGCAGGTTGCGGATCATGTCCTGCTGGACTTCTTCAGGCGCATCAAAGCCGAACACCGCCAGATTGCCCAGGTTGAGCTTGATGAGCTTTTGTCCTTCCTCTTCCATCTGCTTGGCCGCGTCCATGATCGGGCCACGGATGTCGTAGAGCACATTGGCCAGTTTGGCGGACTTGGTGATGGGTTTCATGACGCTTTTATTAATGACTCGGCAATGGCCCGCTTCGGCAGTTGCACAGGCTAAAAGGGTAAAAGCACCAGCGCAGCTGCAGGAGATTTAGGCAGAACCTATAATTTGACCACATAAAACGCTGATTTTTTACTCATAGGCAACCGGCAAAGACCGCTGGCTATTGCTGTTTTTTCCGAGTCCCACACTGTGAATTCTGTATGAAACTTCAACCAGACCGCCTCGATGTTCAATCCATTCTTGCCTACGGGACCGGATGGGTCGGTCTTGGCAACAACGGTGTTGCCGAAAAAATTGATTACAGCATCGTCATTGGGTCGCAGGGCGAAAAGTTTGCCTGGAACTGTACGCGCTTTGAGCAACTCACCGCAGAGCACTTTGCCCTTCTGGCAAATCTGAAACCGGAACTGGTTATTTTTGGTAGCGGTACGCGATTGCGTTTCCCGCCTCCAGCCTTTCTGCGCGCATTGATGGACGAGCGTATAGGCCTTGAAACCATGGACACGCTGGCTGCCTGCCGCACTTACAACATTTTGGCAGGCGAGGGTCGCCACGTCATTGCAGCCCTGCTTGTGGAGCCGCAAGAAAAGCAAGCATGAAGTGAATTCTGTTTCAGGTAAAATTTAGGGTTGCACATGGTGCCAAACCCGACGCTTCGCTCGGGCTCACCACTAAATGCCGCGACTAATTATTACAACTACTTTTGTCAGGGTTACCTCAGTATGGCAGTCGTCGTCAATAAATCTCTTCCCGAATTTGAAGCACTTGCAACAGGCGGTCTCAAAGTTTCAAACCAGACGCATCTTGGCAAAGTTGTCGTGCTGTTCTTTTACCCTAAAGATAACACCCCCGGTTGCACGACCGAAGCCATGCAGTTTCGTGACCACTACAAGGATTTCGTCAAGGCCGGCGCCACTGTATTTGGTGTATCCCGAGACAACATGAAATCCCATGACGAGTTCAAGTCCAAGCTGGAACTTCCGTTTGAGCTGATTGCCGATACCGAAGAAAAGATGTGTCACATGTTTGGCGTGGTCAAAAACAAGATCATGTACGGCAAAAAAGTCAAAGGCATTGAGCGCAGCACTTTTTTGGTGGGTGCCGATGGCCTGCTCAAGGAAGAATGGCGCGGCCTCAAGGTTCCCGGCCATGTTGAGGATGTTCTCAAGGCAGTCAAGGGATTAAAAAAAGAAGCCTGAAGGTCGCCTGGGCGCTGGTCATGTGAGTTGTGCATAATGAACTCATGACGTTGACCACCACGACTACGCTCAAACAAAAGCCGCCCGGCCTTGAGGCGGCTTTTTTCATTTCCGAAACTTCATTTAGAGAGTTTTAAGCACTATGCCTTTGCCGCCCGCCCCAACCAAACGCGCCGCCCTGCTATCCCCCGATGCGCTTGATGCACCAGCGCGCACGTCTTTATCAAAGGGATTACGAAAGACGGGACGCACTCAGAATGACCCTAAGCCCCCAGTACTGGATCTATTGGACAGCCGCACAGCCAGTAGCGGCGATCATCCGGTGGTTTATGCAGAGAAAAAGCCTCCTGTCGCAATAGATACGGGCGAAGGTAGCTATAAAAAAGAGAGCATTAAAGTACTTAAGCCTGCCTTGAGGCCCAAAAAAACCAGGCCTGCAGGACAAGCCAAACTGTTTGTGCTGGATACCAATGTGCTGATGCACGACCCGATGTGCCTGTTCCGTTTTGAAGAGCACGACATCTTCTTGCCGATGATCGTGCTTGAAGAACTCGACGGGCATAAAAAAGGCATGACCGAGGTCGCCCGCAATGCGCGCCAGACCAGCCGCTCACTGGACGCGCTGGCGGGTGCCAATGGCGCCGATATCAGCAAAGGCCTCAAGCTGGACACGACAGGCCACCCCGAGGCCGGCGGCTGCCTGTTTTTCCAGACCAAAGTGCTGGACTACACGCTGCCCATGAGCCTGCCGCAGGGCAAGGCTGACAACCAGATACTCGGCGTGGTCGAGGCGCTTCGCAAGGAATACGCGCCGCGCGAAGTGGTACTGGTGTCCAAGGACATCAACATGCGCGTCAAGGCGCGCGCTCTCGGGCTGGCCACCGACGACTACCAGAACGACAAGGTATTGGAAGATGGCGACCTGCTGTATGCGGGTTCGCTCGCCCTGCCGGTCGATTTCTGGACACGCCAGAGCAAAACCATCGAAAGCTGGCAGCAAGGCATCCACACCTTCTACCGCATCTCCGGCCCGATCGTGCCCAGCCTGCTCATCAACCAGTTTGTTTTCTTTGAGTCACCGGGCGAGCCGCCCCTGTATGCGCGCGTCACTGAAATACAGGCCAAGACGGCCGTCCTGAAAACCCTCAAGGACTACACCCATCTGAAAAACGCCATCTGGGGTGTGACCATGCGCAACCGCGAGCAGAATTTTGCCATGAACCTGTTGATGGATCCCGAAGTTGACTTCGTCACGCTGGCGGGAACGGCCGGGACCGGCAAGACCCTGATGGCGCTGGCCAGCGGTCTGACGCAGGTGCTTGACGATCGCCGTTACACTGAAATCATCATGACGCGCGCCACAGTATCGGTTGGTGAAGACATCGGCTTTCTGCCCGGCACCGAAGAAGAAAAAATGGGTCCGTGGATGGGCGCACTCGACGACAACCTGGAAGTACTTGGCAAAACCGACAGCGGGTCCGGCGAATGGGGACGCGCTGCAACCAATGAGTTGATCCGCTCACGCATCAAGGTCAAAAGCATGAACTTCATGCGCGGTCGTACTTTCCTGAACAAGTACGTCATCATTGATGAGGCGCAAAACCTGACGCCAAAGCAGATGAAGACGCTTATCACCCGCGCCGGCCCGGGCACCAAGATTGTCTGCATGGGCAACCTGGCACAGATCGACACCCCTTATCTCACTGAAGGTTCGTCGGGGATGACATTTGCAGTGGATCGCTTCAAGGGCTGGCCGCACGGCGGGCACATCACGCTTGCGCGTGGCGAGCGCTCACGGCTGGCTGATTTCGCCAGCGAGGTGCTTTAACTCTGACCAGAAGTTTTACTGCGGCTGAAATGTCGCAGTAAAAGAAAGAACTGGAAAAAAAGTAGCCGCCCAAAACAAAAAAGCCAGGTCATTTGACCTGGCTTTTTTTCGTCTTCAAATTCTGGTGGAAGATGCAAGTTTCGAACTTGCGACCCTCGCAGTGTGAGTGCGATGCTCTACCCCTGAGCTAATCTTCCTTTTTACATCAAGCAGTTACACCGAGCCTTGTAAACCAGCATAAACACTCGCTTTTAATTGCAGTGTGAATGCAGTGCTTTACCCCGGAGCTAGCTTACCTGTAAGTCAGCCTTGCATTATATGTTGATTTTCAGACGATCTTTTCAATTTCTCTGGCTCCAAGGCGCCAGACAGTTTTTCCCCGGCTGGCCTTATCGAGCGCAGTTAGTACTTTTTCATGCTCACCCATTTCCTGCTCATTCGCCGACAGCACCGGCAACTCAAACGTACGCAGATCAATGAGTAGTTCGCTGTCACCGTTCTGGACAGGGCTACCTATCTCCATCATCAGGCTGTTTTGCCCGCGTGTGAGGTTGATGAACACGTCAGCCAGAAGCTCGGCATCCAGCAAGGCGCCGTGCAAGGTCCGCCCTGAATTATCGACTTCCAGCCGGTCACACAGCGCATTCAGCGAATTTCGCTTGCCCGGAAACATCTCTTTGGCCATCACCAAACTGTCGATCACCCTGGCCACGCAGTGCCTGATCGGCTCCCTGCCAATGAGCTCCAGTTCCTTATTGAGAAAACTCACGTCAAAGGGCGCGTTATGAATGATGATTTCGGCGCCCTGAAGATATTCCAGCAGTTCATCCGCCACGGCGGAAAACATGGGTTTGTCTTTTAAAAACTCATTGCTAATCCCGTGGACCTTGAGCGCGTCTTCATGGCTGTCACGCCCAGGGTTGAGGTAAAAATGTCTATTGTTGCCTGTGAGTTTGCGGCCCATCATCTCGACGCAGCCAATTTCAATGATGCGGTCACCGTTTTCAGCGGAGAGCCCTGTGGTTTCAGTATCTAGAACGATTTGGCGCATGGTCCGGATTATCGCTGTGCAGTTCGGTCAGTGAAGTTCCTTGGCATGGTTGATCGAGTATTTTGGAATCTCGACCGTCACATCGCTCTGCGCCAGAAATGCCTGGCAACTCAGCCGCGAGTTGGGCTCCAGCCCCCAGGCGCGGTCCAGCAGGTCTTCTTCGCTTTCATCAAGCTCGTTCAGCGAATTGAAGCCTTCCCGCACGATGACATGGCAGGTCGTACAGGCGCAGCTCAGATCGCAGGCATGTTCAATGTCGATGTTGTTGTCGAGCATGGCCTCGCAGATGGACGTGCCGGCAGGTGCCGTGATTTCAGCGCCTTTCGGGCAATACTCGGGATGAGGCAGGATTTTGATAATGGGCATGGTATTGATCTGGATAGGTTGGAAGTGCGTTAAGGTTTGTCAGACCGACTCGATGTTTTTTCCGGCCAGGGCCTTGCGGATTCCCCGGTTCATGCGATGCGCGGCAAAAGCCTCGGTGCCTTTGGCCAATGCCTGGGTTGCCGCTTCAATGGCGGCCACACCACCGTTGGCTCGCGCCTCAGCCAGACCCGCCATCAGGCTGTCAATGTGCGCCCGCTCGCTGGGGCTGAGCAGGTCCGCATCGGCCGCCAAAGCGCTTTGTGTTGCCAGGATCATGCGGTCTGCATCGACCTGTGCCTCGGCCAGCGCGCGCGCCTGCATGTCTTGCTGAGCGGTCGAAAAACTGTCTTGCAACATGCGCGCAATGTCGTCGTCCGACAGGCCGTAAGACGGCTTGACATCAATGCGCGCCTCGACGCCGCTGCCCTGCTCTTTGGCATTGACGCTGAGCAGGCCATCGGCGTCCACCGTGAAGGTGACGCGGATTCGCGCCGCGCCGGCAACCATGGGCGGAATGCCGCGCAACTCGAAGCGGGCCAGGCTGCGGTTGTCGGCCACCAGTTCGCGCTCGCCCTGCAGTACGTGGATGGCCATCGCGGTCTGGCCGTCCTTGAAGGTGGTGAAGTCCTGCGCCTTGGCCACCGGAATCGTGGAGTTGCGCTCGATCACCCGCTCGACCAGGCCACCCATGGTTTCGAGCCCCAGCGACAGCGGCGTCACGTCGAGCAGCAGCAAGGCGCCA
>JAYWDL010000292.1:0-4419 GCA_043779865.1 Polaromonas sp. | reverse complement strand
GAACAAGCCGTAGTCAAGCTACTGTCCCGTGGAGCGCGCACGGTGCGTGAAGTAGCGCTTGATCTGAACGTCAACTACTACACAGCCAAAAATTGGATTAAGAGAGGATCAGTAGACTCGGCCGGTATTTCTCCGAAAAAAGAGAAGCGCCCCCAAGATTGGAGTGCTCAAGAGCAACTGGTGGCATTGCATGAAACCCATGGCTTGTCGGGCGAACCCCTGCAAGCGTGGTGCCGTGAAAGGGGTTTATTCGCCCATCACCTGACGAGTTGGAAAACGGCTTTTTGTGAGGCTGCAAAAACAGGGCCAGGCACACGGGAATTGCGATGCCTGAAAGATGAAAACGAGCAACTCAAACGCGACCTGGTGCGCAAAGAGAAAGCCTTGTCGGAGGCTGCTGCACTGCTGATCTTGCAAAAAAAGTTCCGTGCGCTGTGGGAGGACGAGGTCAAATGAGCACCCTCACACAGCGCAGCCAAGTCATCACCCTGGTGAGCGAAGCCATCATTTAAGACCTTGAAATACCGCCCCAACTATCCGAGCCGAGCGTTCGAGAGCCTGCTCGGGGCCCGCCAGTGGGTGGCCACGTTTGTGCATTGGTACAACCATGAGCATCGCCACAGTGCCATCCGCTTCGTCACGCCAGAGCAGCGCCATGCGGGTCAGGACACCGTATTGCTGTCAAAGCGCGTGGACGTCTATGAAGCGGCAAAAGTAAAGCACCCTCAGCGCTGGAGTGGCCCCACTCGGAACTGGCAAACCGTGCGCGTGGTTCACCTCAATCCCGATCAACATGTCGACGTGAAAAAGGAGGGACTTCAGAGACTCAAAAAAACCGCTTAAATTTAGCATCGCAGGCGACAACTAGCTTGACATTCACCGGTCTGGAGCAAGGACATCACCTACATCCGGCTGGCACGCGGCTTTGCCTACCTGGTGGCAATTATTGACTGGTACTCCCGGCGGGTCTTGAGCTGGCGCATCAGTAACAGCATGGAGGCAGTGTTCTGCGTGGACTGTCTGGAGGATGTCTTGCGCATTCACTGCAAGCCTGAAGTGTTCAACAGCGACCAGGGCTCACAGTTCACCAGCGAGCGCTTCACGGACGTTCTCAAGCGAGAGGCCATCACCATTCAAGGTAAGCGTCCGACGAATACCATTCTTGCGCGGGATTGATGGGCCGGGCAGTATCCGGGGGAGTTGCACACTGCGATGGTGTGCACTCAACCCGGACAAGTGCACACCACCATGGAAACTCCCAAAAATCTTCTGAAGGCTACCAAGCGCAGACACAGCGCGGCCTTCAAACGCAAGCTCATCAAGCTGACTGAGCAGGCCGGCGCCTCGGTCGCGGCCATAGCGCTGGCGCACGGCATCAATGCCAATTTGCTGTTCAAGTGGCGCCGCGCACAGGCCGGCCGCCCGGCGCGGCTCAAGCCCGTCACGCAGGCCGTACTGCTGCCCGTCACGATGGATCCCTTGCCCCCGGCAAGCGCGATCATCGATTTGCCAACGCCAACGCCAACGCCAGCGGTGCTGGCCAGTGCAGCGCGGGCGCCGGCGACGGGCAGCATCGAGATTGAAGTGGGTGGCGCGCGCGTGCGACTGCGCGGCAGCGTCGATCCGGCCAGTGTGCGCTGCGTGCTGCAAGCGCTGCGGGACGCGGGATGATCGGCCTGCCGGCGGGCACCCGCGTGTGGCTGGCCGCGGGCCTGACGGACATGCGCCGCGGCTTTGACGGCTTGGCCGCATTGGTGCAAGGCGCGCTGGCGCAGGATCCCTTCTCGGGCCACGTGTTTGTCTTTCGGGGCCGGCGCGGCGACATCGTCAAGCTCTTGTGGTGGGACGGCCAGGGCATGTGCCTGTTTGCCAAGCGCCTGGAGAAGGGCCGCTTCGTCTGGCCGCAGGCCGACGCCGGCGCGGTTTCGCTGAGCCCGGCGCAGTTGTCCATGCTGCTCGAAGGCATCGACTGGCGCATGCCGATGCGCACCTGGCAGCCCACGCTTGCCGCCTGAGTTGATTGATGAACGGATGGCGCGCCACATGCGGCGGCTACCGGCAACCCGTGAAATCCCTTCTTTTGCCGCGCCGGTTTTGCTGGCAAAGTGGTGCCCATGAGTTCACACGCGCTGCTGCTGCAACAAATCGATGCTTTGCAGCAAGGCGTCGCGCAGCGCGACGTGCAGATCGGCGCGCTGCGCCTGGCCATCGACAAACTCACCCTGGAGCTGTTCCATCTCAGGCGCATGCGCTACGGGCGCTCGAGCGAGAAGGTGGACAATGGCGGTGTGCAGCCGCCCGGCGCGGCGCTGGCGGCGGTGCAGCCCACCCCTGCGTCGCCTGAGCAGTCCCCGGGCGCTGCTCAGGTGGCCGACCTTGAGGACGCCCGGCGAAAGCGCCAGGCCGCCTCCTGCCGCACCGCTCCCCGCCAACTGCCCGGGCACCTGCCGCGCCAGGAGGTAATTCACCTTGCAGCACCAGACTGCGCCTGCCCGGGGTGCGGCACTGCGCTGCGCCAGATTGGTCAGGACGCCTCGGAAGTGCTGGAGTACCAGCCCGGCAGCTTCAAGGTCGTGCGCCACGTGCGCCCCAGACTCGCCTGCGCCCGCTGCCACACGATCGTGCAGGCGCCCGCGCCGAGCCGTCCGATCGAGCGCGGCCTGGCCGGCGCCGGCGTCATCACGCAGGTACTGGTGGGCAAGTTCTGCGACCACCTGCCCCTTTACCGCCAGAGCCAGATCTACGCCCGCCAGGGCGTGGTGGTCGAGCGCTCCACGCTGGCGGACTGGGTGGCCGGCGCGGCGCGGCTGCTCCAGCCTTTGGCCGACGCGGTGCGCCGCTACGTCCTGAGCGCGGGCAAGATCCACACCGATGACACGCCCGTGCCGGTCCTGAGCCCGGGCCGGGGCACGACCCGCACGGCCCGGCTGTGGGTGTATGCGCGCGACGACCGCCCCGGCGGCGATGCAACGCCGCCAGCCGTGTGGTTCCAGTATTCCCCGGACCGCAAGGGCGAGCATCCCCGGCGCCACCTCTCGGGCTTTGCCGGCACCTTGCAGGCTGACGCCTTCGCGGGCTACGACGCCCTGTTTGCCGATGGCCAGGTGGCAGAAGCTGCTTGCTGGGCGCACGCCCGGCGAAAATACTATGAAATCCACAAGGGCCAGGACGAGCTGCCCGGCACGCTGGCCCACCAGGCGCTGCTGCGCATCGGGGCGCTGTACGGCATCGAAAGGGAGATACGGGGCAAATCTGCCGATGAGCGCCGGCGCCAGCGGCAACGCCGCTCCAGGCTACTCATCGAGGCGCTGCACGGCTGGCTCCAGGAAGCGCTGGGCCAGCTCTCGGCCAAGTCGTCCATGGCGCAGGCCATTGGCTACTCGCTGAACCATTGGCAGGCGCTCACGCGTTTCGTGGACAACGGGCACATCGAGATGGACAACAACGTGGCCGAGCGGGCGCTGCGCGCAGTCGTTCTGGGGCGCAAGAATTTCCTGCACTTTGGCTCGGACGCCGGCGGCGAACGCGCCGCCGTCATCTACAGCCTGATCGGCACCTGCAAGCTCGGCGGCATTGATCCGCAGGCCTACCTGCACCATGTGCTGGGGCGCATCGCCGACCATCCCATCAACCGGATTGACGAGCTGCTGCCCTGGCGGGTGGCCGAGAAGCTCAGGCCTGCGTGGCAAGCTGCCCAGGAAACTCAGGACATGGCGCGCGCAGCTTGACGTGGGCGGCCAAGCGCGTTCATCAATTTGGATAAAGTAGTGGACATGACTGCCAAGCTGCACCGACTGCCAGGAGGCTCGAAGAAATCCGCGGCCAATCCAAACTGCGGGTTGCGGGCGTACCAGCTTCATGTCGAGCTCGAATGGGTGTCTCCCCGGGTCTGGCGCCGCCTGCTGGTGCCCACCACGATCGATCTCTCGCGCCTGCATGTCGCGCTCCTGTGGGGCACGGGCTGGCAAGGCGGGCACCTGCATGAGTTCGTCTTTGCCGATGCCAGCTACGGTCCGTGCGAGCCCCACTGGGACTTGCCCGAGGGCGTGATCGATGAGTGCGGCGTCACGCTTGAAGAGGCGCTGGGCGCGCGCAGGACTTTCCTCTACGTCTACGACTTCGGGGACAACTGGCGCCACAAGGTCAAGGTGGAGAAAACCGCCCGGCTCGACGCGCCGTTGTCGCTGGCGCTGTGCTTGGCCGGAGAAAACGCCTGTCCGCCTGAGGACGTGGGCGGCGCGCCGGGCTATGAAGACTTTGTGCAGGCGCTGGCCGATCCGGCCCACCCGGAGCACGACGAACTCAAGGAATGGATCGGCCGCCCGTTTGACCCTGCCGCATTCGACGTGGCCGAGATCAACCAGTGGCTCAACCAGACAGAGTCTTGATTGTCAATACGGGTACTGGGCGGACGCTTAC
>JAYWDL010000291.1:0-4426 GCA_043779865.1 Polaromonas sp. | reverse complement strand
TGGCCTTTCTGAAGGCGATGCGCTTCATCAAGAGCGACTTTGTCGATTTCCTGGGCATCTTCAAGCTCAACGAAAAATACGTGAGCATCACCGCCTTGCCGTCGGGCGAAATTGACGTCTCGATCAAGGGGCCGTGGCTGCACACCATCATGTTTGAAATTCCGGTGCTGGCGATCATCAACGAGGTCTATTTTCGCAATACCCAGAAGCAGCCTGACCTGAGCGAAGGCCGCAAACGCCTGGACACGAAAATAGGGGAATTGCAGACCCGGGGTCTGGGCGAACTCAAGATTGCCGACTACGGAACGCGTCGGCGTTTTGGCAAGGCCTGGCATGAAGAGGTGCTGCGCACGCTAAAAGCCCGGCTGGGCGGAGATGCTGCAGGGCAGCTCGCCGGCACCAGCAATGTGCTGTTTGCCATGAAGCTGGGCCTGACGCCTCTGGGCACCATGGCGCACGAGTACCTGCAGGCCTGCCAGGCGCTGGGGCCGCGGCTGCGTGACAGCCAGGTGTTTGGCTTCGAATCATGGGCCAAAGAGTACCGCGGCGATCTGGGCATCGCGCTGTCGGATGTGTATGGCATGAGCGCCTTTTTGCGTGATTTTGACCTGTACTTTTGCAAGCTGTTTGACGGTTCCCGCCATGACAGCGGTGACCCGTTTCAGTGGGGCGAGCGCATGCTGGCGCACTACGTCAAAAATCGGGTTGACCCCAAAACCAAGACGCTGATTTTCAGCGACGCGCTCACGATTCCCAGAACCATCGAGCTTTACCGGCAATTCAAGGGGCGCTGCCAGCTGGCGTTCGGCATCGGTACCAACCTGACCAACGACCTGGGTTACGAACCGCTGCAGATTGTGATCAAGATGGTGCGCTGCAACGGCCAGCCGGTCGCCAAGCTGTCGGACACCCCGTCCAAGAACATGTGCGACGACGAAAAATACCTGGCTTACCTGCGTCAGGTTTTTGACATCACCCCGACAGCATGATGCACCAGTCCGACAATGGCGGGCTGCCTGGGCGGCCGGAGGGCGCGCACCACATGGAGACCTTGATGAAAGCTTCCCGCTGGACAGCCGCTCTGGCGCTGCTCTGGCTCTGGCCTGGCCCGTCATTGGCTGCCGGCCTGGACGGCAGCCAGCTCTCGACGCTGTGGGGCATTCCCTTTGTAGGCTTGCTGCTGTCGATTGCCCTGTTGCCGCTGCTCGCGCCGTTCTTCTGGCATCACCATTACGGCAAGGTGTCCGCAGCGTGGGCGCTGGCCTTCCTGCTGCCCTTTGCGGTGATCTACGGCCCGGGCCTGGCTGCCGTCAGTTTTGTGCATGCGCTGCTGGCCGAATACATCCCCTTCATTCTCCTGCTCACCGCGCTGTTCACGGTGGCGGGCGGCATTCATATCCGGGGTAACCTGCACGGCAGCCCGGGGCTGAACACGGCCATCCTGGCCCTCGGCGCCGTGCTGGCCAGCTTTATGGGCACCACGGGCGCGTCCATGCTGCTGATCCGTCCGCTGATCCGTGCCAATGACAACCGTTTGCACAAGGCGCATGCGGTCGTGTTCTTCATCTTCATCGTCTCCAATGCTGGTGGCTCGCTCACCCCACTGGGAGACCCGCCGCTGTTCCTCGGCTTTCTCAAGGGCGTGGACTTTTTCTGGACGTTGAGCCACATCTTTCCGGAAACGCTGTTTCTGGTGGGGGCACTGCTGGCACTGTTTTATGCGCTGGACTGGTGGTTCTACCATCATAAAGAAGAAGTAACGCCGCTGGATCCGACACCCGACACGAAGCGCATTGGCTTTGACGGCGCAAGCAACTTCTGGCTGCTAGGCGGCGTCGCGACGCTGGTGCTGCTCAGCGGCTTCTGGAAGTCGTCCGTGGTGTTCAATCTCGCCGGCACCGACGTCGGCCTGCCCGGCCTGGTGCGCGATGCGGGGCTAATCATCATCACCTTCATCTCACTGAAGATCACCTCTGCCAAAGTCCATGCCGACAACCAGTTCTCCTGGGGACCGATGGCCGAGGTGGTCAAGTTGTTCCCGGGCATTTTCATCACCATCATTCCGGTCATTGCCATGCTCAAGGCCGGAACCGGCGGCCCGTTTGGCGCGGTGATAGCGGCCGTGACGCGTACCGATGGTTCACCCGACCCGGTCATGTATTTTTGGGCTACCGGCGTGCTCAGCGCCTTTCTGGACAACGCCCCGACCTATCTGCTCTTTTTTAATACCGCTGGCGGCGATCCCCATGCGATGATGAGCACCTTTGCCCCAACGCTGGCGGCCATTTCAGCCGGTGCGGTGTTCATGGGCGCCAACACCTATATTGGCAATGCGCCCAACCTGATGGTCAAGGCCATTGCCGAAGAACGGGGCGTGAAAATGCCCAGCTTCTTTGGCTACATGCTGTGGTCGGGCGCGATACTGATCCCCCTATTCATAATCATGACATTCATCTGGTTTAAATAAAGAAAGCAGACATTTCCCATGAGTAAATCCAAAATCCTCATTGCACGCGCCGTTTTCCCTGAAGTAATCGCACGCCTTGAACAGCACTTCGAAGTCGAGTCCAACCAGGCCGACGAGATCTGGTCCAAGGCCGAACTGATTGAGCGTCTGCGAGACAAGGAAGGTGCCTTTACCACCGGTGGCGACCGCATTGATGCGGAGGTGCTCGCCGCCTGCCCCAGGCTCAAAATCTGCGCCAACATGGCCGTCGGCTACAACAATTTTGATATCGCTGCCATGACCGAAGCCGGGGTGCTGGCCACCAATGCGCCCGATGTGCTGACCGAAACCACCGCCGACTTCGGTTTTGCCCTGCTGATGGCAACGGCGCGCCGCATCACCGAAAGCGAGCATTTCCTGCGCGCCGGCAAGTGGAACAAATGGAGCTACGACATGTTGGCGGGCTCTGACATTCACGGAGCCACGCTGGGTATTTTGGGCATGGGCCGCATAGGGCAGGGCATTGCCAGACGCGGTGCCCACGGCTTTGGCATGAAGGTGATTTATCACAACCGTTCGCGCCTCGACGCAGTGCTGGAAGCCGAATGCAAGGCCAGCTATGTGAGCAAGGAAGAACTGCTCAAGACGGCTGATCATGTGGTGTTGGTGCTGCCTTATTCGCCAGCATCCCACCACACTATTGGTGCTGCCGAGCTGGCCCTGATGAAACCCACCGCCACGCTGATCAATATCGCGCGTGGCGGCATTGTGGACGATGCTGCCCTGGCCAAGGCCCTGAAGGACAAGCGCATCGCGGCCGCCGGCCTGGACGTGTTTGAAGGCGAGCCCCAGGTCCATCCTGGTCTGCTGGCCGTGCCCAATGTGGTGCTGACTCCCCATATCGCCAGTGCGACCCTCCCGACGCGCCGGGCCATGGCCAGTCTGGCGGCCGATAACCTGATCCAGTTCCTCACGCAAAACAAGCCCCTCACGCCGCTGAATCCCGAGGTGCTGGTGAAGGGATAACTTTTTTGTTGCTTGATTAGCCTGTGTCAAGCCCAGCGTAGTTTTCCCTGTTGGTAGTCAAAAGTGGGATGGCAGATACGAGCCGGCCTCTTCCTTGCACTGTCGGCGGGCTTCCCAAACTCATCGATGGGGCAGGACGTCGGGGGTTCAGCTTGCGCCAGCGCGCCTGAAGGGTAGCGTGTCGGTCGAGGAGGCATTGCATCAGCGCCGCTCGGTGCGCTCTTTTGCGGCCACTCCCGTGGGGCTGGAGGACGTGGCGCAGGTTCTCTGGGCGGCTCAGGGCGTGACGCACCCGCTGGGGGCAGCGCTCGGTGCAAGAGGCTCCCGCAGTGCTGGTGGTTGCCGCCAACTACCAGCGCACGGCGCAGAAGTACGGGACCAGAGCCCAGCGCTATGTGCATATCAAGGCGGGCCACGCCGAACAGAACGTGTACCTGCAAGCCACCGCGCTCGGCCTGGGGACCGTGCTGGGTGGGCGCCTTCGATGATCTCAAGTCGCGCGAAGTGCTTGGCTTGCCGGTGGAGCACACGCCGCTGGGGCGCCTGCCATTGGGGCGCGGGCGCTGAGGCCATTCAGCAGTACTGCCCTTCGCCGAATTCGCGCTGCTGCACACGTTGCTGATGCTCAGGCAAAGAGAGCCCATGCCCGCTATCGTCTGGCAGGAATCACTCGGTCTCACGAGCTGCCCGCTGCCCGCGCCCCATGTCAATGGGCCTCAGCAGCCACAGGCCACCGACGAAGAACAGCGACGTCGACAGGATGGCCACGCGGTGGTTGCCGCCGGTCACCAGCGTGATCAGGCCATAGGTCAGTGGGCCGATTACGACCGCAAGATGGGTCGCAAAACTCCACAGTCCGAAGAACTCGGCCTTGCGATCAGGCGGCGTGAGCAGCCCCACCATGGCACGACCGGCCGATTGACTCGACCCCATGCAAAGCCCGGCAATCACGGC
>JAYWDL010000290.1:0-4433 GCA_043779865.1 Polaromonas sp. | reverse complement strand
CGCTGGAAGGCGGAGAGGCGGATGTTGACGTTGCGGCCCTGTTCTCGCAAGTGCAAATTGACAAGCCAGCGCTGGCCGCTCACATCCGCCAGTCCTTGCAAACGCGCGCGCAGGTCAGCCTGTCCGAACTACTGGAGGCGCGGCCGCTGCGGCAGGGCTTGGCCGAATTGGTAGCCTATCTGCAACTGGCCAGCGAGCAGGCCAACGCTGTGATGGATGAATCTACCATTGAGTCGATTGAGTGGCTGGCGCGCGATGGTGAACAGCAGCTGGTCAAGCGCCTGGCCCGTTTGCCACGGATTATTTTTGTGAGGAATTGACGATGCAGGAAAGTAATCGAAGCATTTCCCGAAGCGATGACCTTCATAGCGTGAATAGCGTAGATCGCGTAAATAGCGTGAATAGCGTGAATAGCGCCGACGCCGAAACATCAGCTTCAGCCCCGGCCTTGCCCACGCATGACCTGGCCGCAGTGGTCGTGCCGCTGCTCAAAGGCGTGTTGTACCGTGACGAAGATGCCGAGCTGTGGACGGCCTTGCTGGCCCTTCAGGCGCGCGTGCGTGACTACGTAGCAGTCTTGCGTCTTGAGTTGGTCCTGGATGAGGCCGAGGGTTACGCCTTTTTGCGCTCGAGCCCGACTTCGCCGGAAGATTCGTCGGAAGAAGTTGAGGCATCGAAACTGCCGCGCTTGATCGTGCGCCGGCCGCTGGGTTTTTAGGTCAGCCTGCTGCTGGCGCTGCTGCGCAAAAAATTGGCCGAATTTGATGCCACTGGTGGTGATACGCGGCTGATACTTTCACGCGATGCGGTGGTCGAGTTGATCCGCCTCTTTCTGCCGGCGGGTAGCAATGAGTCCCGGCTGATTGACCAGGTCGAAACGCATCTGAACAAAATTGTTGATCTGGGCTTTGTCCGTCGCTTGAAACCGCTGGTCGGCGGTGCAGGGCGCACAGCGGAGCAGCCGATGTTTGAAGTGCGGCGCATTCTAAAAGCCTTTGTCGATGCTCAATGGCTGGCCGAGTTCGATCTGCGGCTGGCCGCTTACCAGGCGCAATTGGTTGCAGCTGAAGTGGGCGTAGCGGGAGTTGCTGATGAGTGACTCCAAACTGGCTGACCCGGTACACATCGTTGAAGCAGGTGAACTCGATTTCAGTGCCAGCGACGCCCTGACCGGTTTTCGCCTGAGCCGGCTGGAGGTCTTTAACTGGGGCACCTTTGACAAGCGCGTCTGGACGCTGGAGCTCGGCGGCAGAAATGGCTTGCTGACGGGCGACATCGGCTCGGGCAAGTCCACGCTCGTCGATGCCGTGACGACGCTGCTGGTGCCGGCCCAGCGCATTGCCTACAACAAGGCGGCAGGTGCGGATGCGCGGGAGCGCTCGTTACGCTCTTACGTGCTGGGGCATTTCAAATCCGAGCGCAACGAGACCAGCGGCAACGCCAAGCCCGTGGCCTTGCGCGGGCAAAACAGCTATTCGGTGATTCTGGGCGTGTTCCACAACGCCGGCTTTGACCAGACGGTGACCCTGGCCCAGGTGTTCTGGATGAAAGATGCGTTTGGGCAACCCGAGCGGTTTTACGCCGTGGCCGACAAGTCCCTGTCGCTGGCCACGGACTTCGCCAACTTTGGCACCGACATCGCCCAACTGCGCAAACGCCTGCGTAAAAGCGGGGTGGAACTGTTTGACAGCTTTCCGCCGTATGGGGCTTATTTTCGACGTCGCTTTGGCATTGAGGGCGAGCAGGCGATGGAGTTGTTTCACCAGACGGTGTCGATGAAATCCGTCGGCAACCTGACCGACTTTGTGCGCCACCACATGCTGGAGCCCTTTGACGTGGCCCCGCGCATCGATGCGCTGATTGCGCATTTTGACGACCTCAACCGGGCGCATGAAGCCGTTTTGAAGGCCAAGCAACAGGTGCAGCTGCTCGCGCCGCTGGTGGACGACTGCGACCGGCATGCGGCGCAAACGGGCGTCGCCGAAGAGTTGCGGCAATGCCGGGTGGCGCTTAAATCCCACTTTGCCGCACTCAAAATTGCGCTGCTCGATGAACGCCTGGGCCTGCTGGCTGAAAATTTAAACAGCGAAAAAGTCAAGGTAGAACGGTCAGAGGCATTAAAAGCCAGCCAGCAGAGCCGAGAGCGCGAGCTCAGGCTGAGCATTGCCGCCAGCGGCGGTGACCGCATCGCGCGCATCGGCGATGAGATCGCGCGCAAGCAAACCGAAATTGAGCGGCGCCGTGCCAACGCCGGTCGCTACGACGAGCTGCGGCGCCTGTTGGGCCTGCTGCAGGTGGCTGACGCGGAGGACTTGCTGGCGCAGCAGCAAAGCTGTGTGCAGTTGCAGGACGTGGCTACCCACCGCGCCGACGAAGTGCAAAACGAGCTGACTGAATTGGGTGTGTCCTTCCAGCAGGGGCGGCTGGAGCGCGAGGCGTTGAGTGCCGAGATCACCAGTCTGAAAGCGCGGCGCAGCAACATCGACGGCCAGCAAATCGCCATGCGCGCGGCGCTCTGCGGCGCATTGGCCTTGCGTGAAGACGCCATGCCCTTTGCTGGCGAGCTGATTCAGGTGCGCGAAGGCGAGCGCGACTGGGAAGGCGCGGTGGAGCGCCTACTGCACGGCTTTGCGCTGTCGCTGTTGGTGCCCGATGTGCATTACGCCCAGGTGGCCGAATGGGTTGATCAAACCCAGCTGAAAGCGCGGCTGGTGTACTTCAGGGTGCGCGCCTCCACCCGTTCAGAGCTGCCTTCCCTGCACCCTGATTCATTGGTGCGCAAGCTGTCGGTCAAACCCGATTCGCCGTTTTACAAGTGGCTGGACCGCGAAGTCGCGCATCGTTTTGATGTCGCTTGCTGCAGCACGCAAGAGCAATTTCGGCGCGAAACCAAAGCCATCACCCGCGCAGGCCAGATAAAGGCCTTTGGTGAGCGCCATGAAAAAGACGACCGCCATCGCCTGGATGACCGCAGCCGCTACGTGCTGGGCTGGAGCAACGCCGCCAAAATTGCGGCGCTTGAAAACAAGCTGCGCGTGCTTGAGGCGCATCTCGCAGGTCTGGGCGGGAAGATCGCTGCTTTGCAGCAAGAACAAAAAGCCATCAATGAGCGGCTCGGCACGCTGGCCAAATTGGTCGAATACCGTGATTTTTCAGAACTGGACTGGCCAGCGGTTGCGCTGGAAGTTGCGAAGCTGGAGGACGAGCGCTCAAAACACAAAGCCGCGTCCAATGTGCTGCAGACCTTGATGGACCAACTGGCAACGCTGGAAGGCGAGTTGGCAAAAACCGAAGGGCAGCTCGCCGCGCACCGGGACAAACGCGCCAAAACCGAGCAAAAGGCCAGCGACGCCGAGGCCCTGCGAAAGCAGACGCAGCTGCTGCTGGGTGAACTGGATGTGCCGGATGCGCCGGGGCAGGCCGCACACGCCAGGCGCCTTGCCGACTTTCAGATGCAGGCGCTGGGCGAGCACGCGCTGACGTTCGAGTCGTGCGACAACCGCGAACGCGACATGCGCGACTGGCTGCAAAAAACCATTGATGCCGAAGACGCCCGCATCAAGCGCCTGCGCGACCGGATCATCGACGCCATGCGCTCATTCAGCACCCGCTACCCGCTGGAGACCCAGGAGGTTGATGTGTCGGTAGAGGCTGCAGGCGACTACCGCGCGCTGCTGGGCAAGCTGGCGGCCGACGACCTGCCGCGCTTCGAGGCGCGCTTTAAAGAGCTGCTCAACGAGAACACCATTCGCGAGCTGGCGCATTTCAATTCGCAATTGCGCCGGGAGCGCGAAACCATCAAGGAACGCATTGCCCGCATCAACCAGTCACTGATTCAAATTGACTACAACCCGGGCCGCTACATCGTCCTGGAGGCGCAGCTCGCCGTTGATGCGGACGTGCGCGACTTTCAAACTGACTTGCGCGATTGCCTGGATGGCACGCTTGGCGATGTCCGCAGCGAGGCCAACAACGAGGCTGACAACAGCAACGCGTCCCAGTATTCAGAAGCCCGCTTCCTGCAGGTCAAGCACATCATCGAGCGCCTGCGGGGGCGCGAGGGGCAGGGCGAACAAGACCGACGCTGGACCGCCAAGGTGACGGATGTACGCAACTGGTTTGTCTTTGCAGCGAGTGAGCGCTGGCGCGAAGACGAGCGTGAGCATGAGCATTACTCAGACTCCGGCGGCAAGTCGGGTGGGCAAAAGGAAAAGCTGGCCTACACCATTTTGGCGGCGAGTCTGGCCTATCAGTTCGGTCTGGACTTACAGGTTTCAGGCGAAACGCGCTCGCGCAGATTTCATTTTGTGGTGATCGACGAGGCCTTTGGCCGTGGATCGGATGAATCGGCGCAATACGGTTTGAAGCTGTTTCAGAAACTCAATTTGCAACTGCTCATCGTCACTCCGCTGCAAAAAATTCACATCATCGAG
>JAYWDL010000289.1:0-4462 GCA_043779865.1 Polaromonas sp. | reverse complement strand
GCGACGCACCACGGCGCGCTTGATGAACTTGACCAGGTCGGCGCGGCTGTCGTATTCGATGCGCTCGCCTTCACCCTCGATGTATTCATCGACGCCATCGCGTTTTTTGCGGAAATAAGCGAGCTTGCCGGGCGCCGCGATGGACACCGCCAGCTGATAGCCCTCGGGGTCCTGGCTGACATCGACCTTGGCGCCGCGAATGATGGTGGTGCCTTTGGTGATGACGACGTTTCCGGTAAAGACGCTGCTTTGCTTCAGGTCGTCATAGCGCAGAGCGTCGGCCTCGGCATTCATGGGCTTGTCGCGGTCGGCGCTTTCAGCCGCGGCCGGAAACACGCTACCCGCTGCCAGGGCGGCGATCAGGATCAGGGAGGAAAGAGAGCGTTTCATAAGGCACGAATCTTGCTGCTTGGTGGTTTTTGCCATTGTAGCCACGCTGGCTGCAAGAAAAGCTGCAATAACCCTCTGGTTCGCAACAAGCGGCCAAGGGAAAGCCGCGCCCGCCCAGGGCAGCGGCCTGATTGGCCTGGCGTTACGGTGTCTTGCCGGGCTTTGCCAGGGCGTTCATGGCCTGGCGCGACTGGCCAATCAGGTAGTCGGTGACCTGCAGCGCGCGCTCCAGTGTTTTGGCCTGCGTGCCGGACGTGAAGTAGCGCCCGTTGATGCCCAGGGCAGGCACGCCGTCCACGGCGTAGGCATCCTGCAACTGCGTGGACTTGCGCGCCTTGGTGCTGACCGAAAAGGAGTTGTACAGCTCGACAAACTTTGCTTTGGGAATGCCCTGCTTTTCAGCCCAGGCGGTGATCTGGTCGGCCGTGCTGAGCTGCTGCTTTTCGACATGAATCGCATTAAAGACCTTTTTATGCAGCTCATCGACCTTGCCCAGGCTTTCAAGCACAAAGTACAGGCGTTGCTGCGGTTCAAAGTCGGCCCGAAAGGCCACCGGCGCGCGGCGTACGGACACGTCTTTGGGCACTTTTTTGGCCCAGGCATCAAACATTGGCTCAAAAGCGTTGCAGTGCGGGCAGTTGTACCAGAAGAACTCGACCACCTCTATCTGTCCTGCAGGCGCTTCGGTAGGCGCCGGCTTGTCAATCGTCAGGTAGTCGGCGCCCCTCTGAAAGGCCTTGGCCTGGGCTTGCGCCGAGGTGGGCAGGGCAGAAGCGCCCAAAGCGGCGATAGCTGCGGTAGCGGCCAGCGAAGCGGCTGAAAGCGAAAACTCACGTCGTTGCATTGATTGTTCTCCTGATGTCAATGTTGCAGGGGTTGGATACCGTGCCCCGGAAAAGTTCAGCCAGCGCCAAATCTGGCGCTTTAGCGCTGCACCCGTACCAGGGCGGTTTCTATCGAACTGTTGTCCAGCCGGTCCTTGACCTTGTCAGCGTCGTCTTTTTTGTCAAACGGCCCAACGCGCACGCGGTACACAGTGCGGCCCGCCTGCTCGCGTTCGGTGACTTTGGCCTGCATGCCCAGCAGCAGCAGCCGGGCGCGCTGCTGTTCCGCGTCTTCGGGAGTGCGAAAAGCGCCGGCCTGGATGAAGTAGTTGAACGGATCGGAGCCGGACGATGCCGCCCCAGGTTCTGACCGGGATTTGGCCAGGTCGCCCAGCGGATCGGGCGACACCGGCCTGGCAGGTTTTGCCACGGCAGCAGGGGCGGGGGCAGGCACTGCCGCCGGTGCCGCTGCTGCAGCAGACGCGCCAGCCTTGGGCGGTTTCACGACCCGTTCGGGTTTTGTTACGCCCTCGGGCGCAGCCACACGGCCAGGCGCCAGGACAGGGTCGGGGACTGTTGTAGCGGTGGCGGATTCGGGTTCAGGCGCGGGCAACAATTCGCCCGAAGCCGAAGGAGTTGATTTGGCGGGGTTTTTCCCCGCCAGCGGGGCGTTCGGGTTCCAGTCCTTGTTTTTTTTGGCTTCAGCCGCATCACTGTCGGTATTGCGCGGCAGACTTTTGTTCATGAAAGGCACAGGCACCTTGGTGACGTAAACCGCCACGGTCAGCGCAATGCCCAGGCCGACCAGCGCGCCAATAATTAAACCCAGCAGGGTTCCGCCTCGTTGTTTGTTCATACTTTGATTTGCCGGCTTGATCTGCCCTGGAGGTTGTCTGGAATGCTTCATGTTTTTTACATTTTGCGCGGGGCACTGACGCCCAGCACCGCCAGGCCATTGTGCAACACCTGCGCAGTGGCCGCGACCAGCGCCAGGCGCGCCAGTTTAAGCGCTTCATCATCGACCAGAATCCGCTCGGCATCGTAATAGCTGTGGTAGCAGGCTGCCAGCTCGCGCAGGTAAAACGCCACATCGTGCGGCGCAAAACCGGCGGCTGCATGGCTGAGCATGTCCGGGTATTTGGCCAGCAGCAGCATCAGCGCCTGGGCTTGGGGGCTGGTAAGTGCCGACAGGTCCACGTGCCTCAGCTGGCCTTCATCGCCGCCCTGGCTGGCCCACGTCGTCAGGATCGAGCAGATGCGGGCATGCGCGTACTGGACGTAATAAACCGGATTTTCATTGTTCTTGGCCAGCGCCAGGTCAATGTCAAAGATGTACTCGGTATCGGGCTTGCGGCTGAGCAAAAAGAAGCGCACGGCGTCGGCACTGGTCCACTCGATCAGATCGCGCAGCGTGACGTAACTGCCTGCGCGCTTGGAAATCTTCACTTCTTCGCCGTTGCGCACCACCCGCACCATGGTGTGCAGCACATAGTCGGGGTAGCCTTGCGGAATGCCGGCATTGGCCGCCTGCAGCCCGGCGCGAACGCGGGCAATGGTGCCGTGGTGGTCCATGCCCTGGATGTTGATGGCCTGGGTAAACCCCCGTTCCCACTTGGCCAGGTGGTAGGCCACGTCGGGAACGAAGTAGGTGTAAGAGCCGTCGCTCTTTTTCATGACGCGGTCTTTGTCGTCACCGTAGTCGGTTGACCTGAGCCAGAGCGCGCCATCCTGCGCATAGGTTTTGCCGGCGTCTTTCAGCCGTGCCACTGTGGATTCGACCCGGCCCGAACTGTACAGGCTGGATTCAAGGTAGTAGTTGTCAAACCGGACCGAGAAGGCCTGCAGGTCCAGGTCCTGCTCATGGCGCAAGTAAGCCACGGCGAACTGGCGGATCGATTCGCTATCTTCCACATCACCCGACGCGGTGAATTCCCGGTCGTCGGACTTGACAGTTTTGCGCGCCAGAAAGTCACCAGCGATGTCGGCAATGTAGTCCCCGTTGTAGGCCGGTTCGGGCCAGCCCGCATCGCCGGGTTTCAGGCCTTTGGCGCGCGCCTGCGTGCTGGTCGCCAGGGTATGGATCTGTACGCCGGCATCGTTGTAGTAGAACTCTCGCCAGACCTGTGCGCCCTGCGTGGCATGCAGGTTGCAAATCGCATCGCCCAGCGCCGCCTGCCGGCCATGGCCTACATGCAGCGGGCCGGTCGGGTTGGCCGAGACAAACTCGACGATCATTTTGTGGTCGTGGTTGGTGGGCTGCGTTCCATACTGGGCGGCAGCCTGCAACACCTCGCGAACGGTTTCCTGCTTGGCGGCGGGCTTGAGCCGGATGTTGATAAAACCCGGTCCGGCAATTTCAATCGCCTCGACCCAGCGCTCGAAGGCCGGCGCCTGCAGCAGCCGGGCGCGCAGGCTTTCAGCCGTCTGGCGCGGGTTTTGTTTCAGGGGTTTGGCCAATTGCATCGCAGCCGTGCAGGCGAGATCGCCATGGGCAGCGACTTTGGGCGACTCAAAAGCGGCCTTGTCACCGGCCCCCGGAGAGAGTTGTTCCAGCGCGGCAGCCAGGGCAGAAAGCAGGTCTTTTTTAATCGAAAGCATCGGCGGATTTTACGGTCACGCAGGAAGCCGGCCAATTAGCGCCCAGGCCCGGCAGGCTCGCGTCATCGATTTGGCCATGATCCGCGTTATGGATTGGATTTCCAGCCGGAACTCAACCCTGATCCTTTTACTTTTGGAGTCACTATGAAAAAGCTGTTGTCCCTTACCGCCGTCGCTTTTACCCTGTCAATGGGCCTGTCTGCCGTGGCTCAGGCCGCAGACGCTCCGGTAAAAACCGACCAGCAAAGCAAAATGGCCACATGCAACAAGGACGCCGTCGGCAAAAAAGGTGATGAGCGCAAGGCTTACATGAAAGAGTGCCTTAGCGCCAAAAAAGAAGCGGTTGCGCAGGATACGACCCAGCAGGGCAAGATGAAAACCTGCAATGCTGACGCCAAAGGCAAAAAAGGCGACGAACGCAAGAGCTTCATGAAGGAATGCCTGAGCAAGTAAGACTTTTCCAGGCTTTTTTCAGGAAACAGCCTGCAGCGTTTTGCAGGCTGTTGTCGTTTCAGAAGTATGCAAGTACCTGGGCTGTCCCATCAAAAGCTTTGCTTCAGAATCAGCCGCAGATTGTCATTGCCCCAGCCTGCTTTTTTTCGTAGGGCCTTGACGCCGATGCCCTTGAACTGTTTTTTTACAGTGTTCAA
>JAYWDL010000288.1:0-4479 GCA_043779865.1 Polaromonas sp. | reverse complement strand
GTTCGAGGAAATTCGCACCCGCGTCAAATACCTCTGCGACGTCGGCATTGGCTACCTGACGCTGGACCGCCAGAGCCGCACGCTGTCGGGCGGCGAAGTGCAGCGCATCAACCTGACCACCGCGCTGGGCACGTCGCTGGTCAACACCCTGTTTGTGCTGGACGAGCCGTCGATTGGCCTGCACCCGCGCGACATGAACCGCATCACGCAAGCCATGCACCGGCTGCGCGATGCAGGCAACACGCTGGTCGTCGTCGAGCACGATCCGGCGGTCATGCTGGCCGCCGACCGCATGATCGACATGGGACCTGGCCCGGGCGAAAAAGGTGGGCAGATCGTGTTTGACGGCACGCCCGAAGACCTCAGACATGCCGATACCTTGACCGGCGCTTATCTGGGCGCGCGCAAGCAGGTCGGCATGGGCTTCAAGCGTGCCGTGACCGACAACACGCCGCGTCTGATCCTCGAAGGCGCGCGCGACCACAACCTGAAAAACGTGACGGTCGAGTTTCCGCTGCAGCGGCTGGTCTGCGTCACCGGCGTCAGCGGCTCGGGTAAGTCGACGCTGATGCAGGACATCCTGGCGCCTGCATTACTGCGCCAGTTCGGCAAGGCGACCGAAACGCCCGGCCTGCATGACCGGTTGATGGGTGCCGATCACCTGAGCGATGTGGTGTTTGTTGACCAGTCGCCGATTGGCAAAACGGCGCGCTCCAACCCGGCCAGCTATGTCGGCGCGTGGGACGCCTTGCGCGAGCTGTTCGCGCAGGCGCCGCTGGCCAGACAGCGCAGCTATACAGCTTCAAAATTCAGCTTCAACAATGGCGACGGGCGCTGTCCGACCTGCGGCGGATCAGGGTTCGAGCATGTCGAAATGCAGTTTTTGAGCGACGTGTATTTGCGTTGCCCCGATTGCGATGGCAAGCGCTACCGGCCCGAAATTCTCGAAGTCACGATTGAGCGCAAGGCCATCGGCCAGCTGAAGGCTGTGCTGCTCAATGTGGCCGATGTGCTCGATCTGACGGTCAGTGAAGCGGTACAGCTGTTCGCGCAAGACCGCGAGGTGGTGCGCGCGCTGCAGCCGATTGTCGATGTGGGGCTGGAGTATGTGAAGCTCGGCCAGCCGGTGCCCACGCTGTCAGGCGGCGAAGCGCAGCGGCTCAAGCTGGCGGGGTTTCTCGCCAGCGCCAGCAAAACGGCCGGTAAAAGAAAAAGCGCCAGCGGACAGGCGCTGGCGCTCAAATACCCGAATCGCGGCACGCTGTTTTTGTTTGACGAGCCGACCACCGGCCTGCATTTTGACGACATCGCCAAGCTGATGCGCGCACTGCGCAAGCTCCTTGAAGCGGGGCATTCGCTCATCATCATCGAGCACAACCTCGACGTGATTCGCTCGGCCGACTGGCTGATTGACCTTGGGCCGGAAGGCGGCGAAGCGGGCGGCCTGCTGGTGGCCGAAGGACCGCCGGAAACCGTTCGCCAGCATCCCACGTCGCACACGGCGCTGGCGCTGCGCGAGTACGAGCGCGCCATGGGCCAGACGTATCAAGTCGAAGAACAGCGGCCCAAGGCATGGAAGACCCGTCCCGCGTTCTCCAACCTGATCCAGATCGTCAACGCCAGGGAAAACAATCTCAAGAGCCTGTCGGTTGATATTCCGCGCGGCAAATTCAATGTGGTGACGGGCGTCAGCGGCTCGGGCAAGTCCACGCTGGCCTTTGACATCCTGTTCAACGAAGGCCAGCGCCGCTACCTGGAGTCGCTCAACGCCTATGCGCGCAGCATCGTGCAGCCGGCCGGCCGGCCCGAGGTCGATGCGGTCTATGGCATTCCTCCGACGGTGGCGATTGAGCAGCGGCTGTCGCGAGGCGGGCGCAAGTCCACCGTCGGCACGACCACCGAAGTCTGGCATTTCCTGCGGCTGCTGTATGTCAAGCTGGGCATTCAACACTGCACCAGGGACGGCGCGGCGGTGATGCCGCAAAGCCTCGACGCGATTGCCGCGCAACTGCTCAAAACCTATCGCGGCAAGCACATCGGCCTGCTTAGCCCCCTGGTGATGAACCGCAAGGGCGTCTATACCGAACTCGCCGACTGGGCGCGGCCGCGCGGCTACACGCATCTGCGTGTGGATGGCGAGTTTTTGCCGACCACCGGCTTTCCGCGCATTGATCGTTTCAAGGAGCACACGGTCGAGCTGCCGATTGCCGACATCCACGTCACGCCCGACAACGAAGCGGCGCTGCGGCTGGCGCTGGCCACCGCGCTGGAGCATGGCAAGGGCGTGGTGCATGTGCTGGCGCCGCTGGACGGCCTGCAGGCGGCGATGCTGGCGGGCGGCAGCACGAAAGCCATTGGCAAACTGCAAGCCTTTTCGACCCGGCGCGCCTGCCCGGTCTGTTCGACCTCTTACCCCGAACTCGATCCGCGTCTCTTCAGCTACAACAGCAAGCACGGCTGGTGCCCGGACTGCGTTGGCACTGGCGTCAAACTCACCAAAGACCAGCGCAAGGCGTTTGACGATTCGGTGCTGGGCAGCGACGACAACAAGGGGCGCGAGCAAACCTTTGGCGAACCCGAGACCGACGACGTTCTCGATGCCGTCTGCCCGGCCTGCGAAGGCACGCGTTTGAACAAGCAGGCCAGAGCCGTGAGGTTCGCCGGCGTGGGAATTGCCGATATTGCCGCCCTGTCGGTGACGGATGTGCGCGGCTGGGTTGACCAGCTGGCGCTCACTGGCCGCGAAGCCGGCATTGCGCGCGACCTGATCCCTGAGATTAAAAGCCGGCTTGAATTTCTGGAAGACGTGGGCCTGGGCTACCTCACGCTAGACCGTGGCGCGCCCACGCTTTCGGGCGGTGAAGCGCAGCGCATCCGGCTGGCCGCGCAGCTCGGCTCCAACCTGCAGGGCGTCTGCTACGTGCTCGACGAGCCGACGATTGGCCTGCATCCGCGCGACAACCAGATTTTGCTTGGTGCTTTGGGCAAGCTCAGCGAACGCGGCAATACCTTGGTGGTGGTCGAGCACGACGAAGACACGATTCGCCGCGCCGACAACATCATCGACATTGGCCCTGGCGCCGGCAAGCGCGGCGGGCGGCTGGTGGCGCAGGGAACGGCAGCGCAGCTGTCGGCGGTGCCGGAATCGCTGACGGGCCGCTATCTGGCACATCCGCTGATTCATCCTTTGCATGCGCGCCGCGAAACGCTGGCAGGAACCGCTGTAGCCGAATTGGGCTCTCACCCCCATTCGGCGGATCCAAAGCCTGTCAGCAGGCAAAAGCAGGCTGCCCTGAAAGCCCAGGCTTTGAAAGCCGCAGCTGCCCAAGCAAGCGCATTGCACAATGCAGCCCCAGCCGCCGCCAGCCCCTTCACCTCCTGGCTCAGCGTCGTCAACGCCACCTTGCACAACCTCAAAAACGTCTCGGTCGATTTGCCGCTGTACCGGCTGGTCGCCGTCACCGGCGTCTCCGGCTCCGGCAAATCCACCCTGGCCCGCGACGTGCTGCTGGCCAACGTCCACGCCGGCGTCATGCTGCGCTCAACCAAAGCCGGGCGCGAGGCCGACGATGCGGGAAAACACCCGGCCTGGACCGGCTGCGAGCGCATTGAAGGCTACCGCGTCGTCGACCGCGTGCTTGAAGTCGACCAGACACCCATCGGTAAAACGCCGCGCTCCTGCCCCGCGACTTACATCGGCTTCTGGGACACCGTTCGCAAGCTGTTTGCCGACACGCTCGAAGCGCGTGCCCGTGGTTATGCGGCCGGGCGTTTCAGCTTCAACACCGGTGAAGGTCGCTGCCCAACCTGTGAAGGCGCGGGCGTCAGAACCATCGGCATGAGCTTTCTGCCCGACGTGAAGGTGCTGTGCGAAACCTGTCACGGCGCTCGCTTCAACCCTGAAACGCTGGCCGTCACCTGGCGCGGCAAAAGCATTGGCGATGTGCTGAAGATGGAGGTGGACGAGGCAGTGGAGTTTTTCGCCGCCATGCCCAGCATCGGTCATCCGCTGCAGTTGCTCAAGGATGTGGGCCTGGGCTACCTCACGCTGGGCCAGCCGTCGCCCACGCTGTCGGGCGGCGAGGCGCAGCGCATCAAGCTGGTGACCGAACTCAGCAAGGTGCGCGACGACATCACCCGGCGCGGCCAGAAAGCGCCGCACACGCTCTACGTGCTGGACGAGCCCACGGTGGGCCTGCACATGGCCGACGTTGAAAAGCTGATTCATGTGCTGCACCGGCTCGTCAATGGTGGCCACAGCGTGGTGGTGATCGAGCACGACCTGGACGTGATTGCCGAGGCCGACTGGGTGATTGACCTGGGGCCTGATGGCGGCAACGCAGGTGGTCTGGTGGTGGCCGCCGCGCCGCCCGAGGCGGTGGTGAGGCTGGGAACGCCGACTGGAAAGGCGCTGGCAGCGGTGCTGGCGCGCTAGTCCTGGGTCTGGCAGGTGCTATATAAATAATAGCTGCTAGCGCA
>JAYWDL010000287.1:0-4483 GCA_043779865.1 Polaromonas sp. | reverse complement strand
TCGGCCCCTGGATGCTGACCGTTTTCAGGCTGCTGGCCAGGCTCAAGGGCTTGCGCGGAACGCCTCTTGATGTGTTTGGCCACACTGAAGAGCGCAAGGTCGAGCGCGCGCTGATTGCAGAGTACCGGTCCAGCATCGAAGAGGTGCTGGCCAGCCTCAAGCCTGAAAACCATGCCGCAGCGCTTGAAATTGCCCGAATTCCCGAGCTGATCAAGGGCTATGGCCATGTCAAGGCGCGCCATCTGGCCACCGCCCGGCCACAGTGGGCGGCGCTGATGCAGGCCTTTCGGCAGCCTGCTGCCACGCAGCAGCAACAAGCGGCCTGAAGCCTTGTAGCGCTCGGGCTGCTGCCCGTCGCCCGGTTTTCCGAGCTATCCGGGCTGCTGTTTTCAGTCTGCTGGTCGCAAGCGGCCTGAAAATAGCCGTATGCGCGCCAGTTGAATTCGAGGCTTGCGCACGACGCATACAATCATCCCGTCCATGCTCTGGCCTGTTGGCCTGAGCGCGTCTCAGTTTTTCAATAAATAATTGTGGAGTCAGCCGTGTTTATTTCTTCAGCGTTTGCCCAAACTGCCCCTGCTGCTGCTGCAGGCGGCAGTGACATGATGTCTTCCCTGACCGGCATGCTGCCGCTGGTGTTGATGTTTGTGGTGCTGTATTTTGTGATGATCCGCCCGCAGATGAGGAAGCAAAAAGAGCATCGCACCATGATCGAGGCGCTTGCCAAAGGCGATGAAGTCGCTACCGCCGGCGGCCTTCTTGGCAAGGTCACCCGGATGGGCGAGGGTTACCTGACGCTGGAAATCGCTCCCGGCGTTGAGGTGCAGCTGCAGCGCAGCGCCATTGTCCAGGTGCTGCCCAAGGGCGCCATCAACAGCGCCAAATAAAGCAAAACCGCAATACGACGGTCTAGTCGGGCTCGCTTAGACAAGCCAGGCCCGCTCTTTGTCTATCCGTTCACCAGGAACAGTCTTCTCATGAATCGTTATCCGGCCTGGAAGTACGCCCTTATTGTGGTCGTGCTGCTGATCGCAGCCCTGTACACGCTGCCCAATTTTTTTGGTGAAGCGCCTGCGGTGCAAGTCTCCAGCAGCAAGTCCACCGTCAAGGTTGACACGACGACACTGGCCAAAGTCGAGCAGGCGCTGAAGGCGGCCGGCATCGCGGCCGATGGCATCACGCTGGAAGCCGGCTCCATCAAGGCGCGTTTTGGCGATACCGATACGCAGCTGAAAGCCAAGGATGCGGTGCAAAAGGCGCTGACGCCCGATGCGTCCGATTCGGCTTATGTGGTCGCGCTAAATCTGCTTTCGCGCTCGCCCGCCTGGCTGACCTCGCTGCACGCTTTCCCGATGTATCTGGGGCTGGACCTGCGCGGCGGCGTGCATTTCATGCTCCAGGTGGACATGCAGGCCGCACTCACCAAGCGCGCCGAGTCGCTCGCTGGCGACATTCGCCTGTCGCTGCGCGAAAAAAATATCCGGCACAGTGGAATCGCCCGCAACGCCGAAGCCATCGAGATCAGGTTTCGTGATTCAGACACGCTGGCGTCGGCCAGGGGTTTGATTCAGGACCAGATTCCGGATCTTCAGATGGTTGAAGCGCCGGACGGCACCGAGTACAAATTAACCGCCACCATCAAGCCCGAGGCGGCACGCCGGATTCAGGACCAGGCGCTCAAGCAGAACATGGTGACGCTGCACAACCGGATCAACGAGCTGGGCGTGGCCGAGCCGGTGATCCAGCAGCAGGGAATTGACCGCATCGTAGTGCAGTTGCCCGGCGTTCAGGACACGGCCAAGGCCAAGGACATCCTCGGCCGCACCGCCACGCTGGAAATGCGCCTGGTCGAAGACAGCGCCGAAGCCAGGGCTGCAGAGAACAATAGCGGACCGGTGCCGTTTGGCGCCGAGCGTTTCTTCGAGCGCAATGGGCAAGCGGTCATTGTCAAGAAACAGGTCATTTTGACCGGCGAAAACCTGACCGATGCACAGCCGGGTTTTGATTCGCAGAACCAGCAACCCAAGGTCGATTTGACGGTCGATGCCAAGGGTGGCCGCATCATGCGCGACACCAGCCGCGAAAACATCAAAAAGCGCATGGCGATCTTGCTGTTTGAAAAAGGCAAGGGCGAAGTGCTGACGGCGCCGGTCATTCAGGGCGAGCTTGGCAACCGTTTCCAGATTTCCGGCTCCATGAGCGTCAATGAAGCCAGTGACCTGGCGCTGCTGCTGCGCGCCGGCTCACTTGCCGCGCCGATGGAAATCATCGAAGAACGCACGATTGGCCCGACGCTGGGCGCCGACAACATCACCAAGGGCTTTCACAGCGTGTCGTGGGGCTTTTTGGTGATCGTGGCCTTCATGGCGACTTATTACATGCTGTTTGGCCTGTTTTCCGGCATCGCGCTGGCAGTGAATCTGCTGCTGCTGGTGGCCGTGCTGTCAATGCTGCAGGCTACGCTGACCTTGCCGGGCATGGCCGCCATGGCGCTGGCGCTGGGCATGGCGATTGACTCCAACGTGCTCATCAATGAACGCATCCGCGAGGAGTTGCGCGCGGGTGCCTCGCCGCAGGCGGCGATTCACGCAGGCTACGAGCGGGCCTGGGCGACGATTCTGGACTCCAACACCTCGACGCTGATCGTGGGCCTTGCCCTGCTGGCCTTTGGCTCGGGGCCGGTGCGCGGCTTTGCCGTGGTGCATTGCATCGGCATTTTGACCAGCATGTTCTCGGCGGTATTTTTCTCGCGTGGCCTGGTCAATCTTTGGTATGGGCGGCAGAAAAAGCTCAAGACGGTGTCCATCGGCACGGTGTGGCGACCCGCCGCTTCCGGCGCCGTGGCGAAATAACGCACGACTCTTTTCCTGAGTTTCCCTAAGGACCCCAGATGGAATTTTTCAAAATCCGGCGTGATATTCCGTTCATGCGGCACGCCCTGATCTTCAACGTCATCAGTTTTGCCACCTTTGCGCTGGCGGTGTTTTTCCTGTTTTCCCGCGGTCTGCATCTGTCGGTCGAGTTCACCGGCGGCACCCTGATGGAGGTGAACTACACCCAGGCCGCCGATGTCGGAAAAATTCGCGCCACCGTAGCGAATTTGGGCCTGAACGATGTCCAGGTGCAGAATTTTGGCAACTCGCGTGACGTCATGATCCGTTTGCCGGCCCAAAAGGGTGTCAGCACTGCCCAGCAGAGTGATACCGTCATGGCGGCGCTGAAGGCGGCCAACAGTGATGTGACGTTGCGCCGCACCGAGTTTGTCGGTCCGCAGGTGGGCGAGGAACTGGCGCAAGACGGGCTGAAAGCGCTGGCCATGGTGGTGCTTGGCATCATGGTCTATCTGGCCTTCCGTTTTGAGTGGAAATATGCAGTGGCGGCCATCATTGCCAACCTGCATGACGTGATCATCATTCTCGGATTCTTTGCCTTTTTCCAGTGGGAGTTCTCGCTTGCGGTGCTGGCCGCCGTGCTGGCGGTACTGGGCTATTCCGTCAATGAGTCGGTGGTGATTTTTGACCGGATTCGTGAAAATTTTCGCCGTTACCGCAAGATGAACACGGTTGAGATCATCAACAATGCGATCACCTCAACCATCAGCCGGACCATCATTACCCACGGCTGCACCGAAGTCATGGTGCTGTCGATGCTGCTGTTTGGCGGTCCAACCCTGTTTTACTTTGCGCTGGCCCTGACCATCGGCATTTTGTTCGGCGTTTACTCCTCCGTGTTCGTCGCCGCTTCCATTGCGATGTGGCTCGGCATCAAGCGCGAAGACCTGATCAGGGGTCCGGCCAAAAAGGACGAAGACCCCAACGATCCGAACGCAGGCGCCACGGTGTAGCCTTTCTTGCCAATTCTTCACGGTTGCCGTGTCTTCCAGTAACCCCCAACGCCGTATTCTTGCTGGACAGGCCCGTGCCTTGTTTACGCAGGGTGCGGTGCACATGTTGCCGGGGCTGGCTAAAGTCATAGGCGACACGCTTGCAGCCATGGCCGTACAGCCTGGCAATGCACGCGAGGTGCAGGAACTGCGTGACGCCCTGCTGGGTTACCAAAAAAACAGTGCGGTTTGGATTCAGGCCACCATCAGCGCCTGGACCAAGGCAACGCCGCCGCCGGTGCCTGCCACGCAACCGGTTTTTTCAGACCTCAGCAAACTGGAGCTGCTGGGAAACGAAGCGGTAGAAAGCAGGATTCTGGCCTCTCGTCTGGCGCTGCGGCTGCTGGATTTTGCGAGTTGGGAACTCAATGACCTGCGCCTTCGCATCCAGAGTCTGGAAGCGGTACCTGAATTGCACAAGCAGGACATTTTTCGTCCTGAAGTGCTTGCGCAGCGCCTGGTTGAAGAGTGGATAAACGCCTTGTTACCGCAATCTGTGTGGATGCTCGTTCAGGATGTCATGCAGAAGTTCATGGCCCAGCAGGTACTGGAAATCTATCACGCGACCAATGAGTTCCTGATCGGGCAAGGCGTGATGGC
>JAYWDL010000286.1:0-4494 GCA_043779865.1 Polaromonas sp. | reverse complement strand
CCATGCTGCCGACAATCGTGGCGCCGACCAGGATCAGCACGAAAGGGCCGCGCGCCGACTCGAACACGCAGACCACGCGCTCGTTGCGCGCAAACAGGCCGGGCACGCCGCGCGCGGTGACCGGGTTCACTGAAAACAGGTCGCCGGGCACGTAAATCATGCGGCTCAAACGTCCATCGCACGGCATGTGAATGCGGTGGTAGTCCTTGGGGCTGAGGTAGATCGTGGCAAAGCTGCCGTCCTGGTACTGCGCCGCCAGCGTCGCATCGCCGCCCACCACGGCGGTGGTGGAATAGCGGTGGCCCTTGGCCTGGAAGATCTGGTCGTGTTCAATCGCGCCGAACTGGCTGATCGCGCCATCGACCGGGCAGATCAGGTCGGCCGCCGCCAGCGGCCGCGCACCGGGCTTGAGGGCGCGCGTGAAGAAGTCGTTGAAGGTGGCGTAGCTCGCGATGTCGGAGTTAAGCGCCTCGGCCATGTTGACCTGGTATCTGGCCACAAAGCGGCGAATGATTTCGGTGGTGACCCAGCCGCGCTCACGCCCCGCCACATAGCCGGCAAACGCCGTGAGCGCCTGCTTGGGAATCAGGTATTGGGGCAAAACGGCGGAGCGGTCAGACATAGGCAGGCAGCGTGAAACAAGGGAGTTTCATTCTATCGGGGCAGGTGCCTGTCGCTGGCTGCCCGACATGGCTGGTACAAGGCGCAATCGTTCACCCGCAACTTACTATTGATTCAATAGCGCATTGCACCCGTGCTGCTTGGACTACGGCCATAAATCACTAAAAGTGATCCACCGTTTCGCTCAGTTCGCCGGATAGCCCGCCTCGGCCAGAGCCGCCGCCACGGTGGCGCGGTCTTGCGTGGTTTGCACCGTCACCTTTTTGGCCGGCAGATCAATGCTGACGGTGGCACTGGCGTCAAGCGCCTTGACGGTTTTGGTGATGACACCGGCGCAGTGGCCGCAGCTCATGTCGGGGACATTGAATTCCATGAAAACTCCTTGAAGGTGGATGAAGCGAATGAGTCTGAACCTTCCCACGGGGGCAGGGTCAAGCGCGCCAGCGTCATTCCCCTGAAAATTCAGGGTTATTGCGGTCCGCTGCTTGACCTTGCCATGATGGAAAGGTTCAGACTCGGCTCATCGCTGCAATCTGCAAGCCCCTTCAGGAGAACACATGAGCGTCGCACAGACACTAGCCGCACCCCGCGCCCCCGCCGCCACGCTGACCGAATGGCGCTTTCCGGTTGAAGGCATGACCTGCGCGTCGTGCGTGGCCCGGGTTGAAAAGGCGCTGGCCGGCACGCCGGGCGTTGAGGCGGCCAGCGTCAACTTCGCCACCGAAGAGGCCAGCGTCAAGGCGGAAGGCGGCGTCAGCATGGCCACACTGAAGGCGGCGGTTGAAAAAGCCGGCTATGCCGTGGGCGAGCAGTCGCTGCAACTGGGCATAGGCGACATGACCTGCGCCTCGTGCGTGTCGCGGGTTGAAAAAGCGCTCAGGCAGGTGCCTGGCGTGCTGTCGGCGGAAGTCAACCTGGCGACCGAAACCGCTGAAGTCAAAACCGTGGGCGGCGCCGCCACCCTGCCCCAGCTCATCGCTTCGGTTGAAAAAGCCGGCTACCGCGCCTGGCAAAGTGCGACCGATTCACAGGCCTCGGGCGCGCAGGCCGGCGCCGTTGCAAAACCCGGCGCCAGCTTCTGGCCCATCGCGCTGGCGGCCGCGCTGTCGGCGCCACTGGCGCTGCCGATGTTCGGCATGCTGTTCGGCAAGTCTTGGATGCTGGACGGCTGGTTGCAGTGGGCGCTGGCCACACCGGTGCAGTTCTGGCTGGGCGCGCGCTTTTACAGGGCGGGCTGGAAGGCCTTGCGCGCCGGCACCGGCAACATGGATTTGCTGGTGGCCATCGGCACGTCGGCCGCCTACGGGCTCAGCGTTTACCTGCTGCTGATGCACGGCGCGCACAGTGAAAAAGGCATGCAGCATTTTTATTTCGAAGCGTCGGCCATCGTGATCACGCTGGTGCTGCTTGGCAAATGGATGGAAGCGCGCGCCAAGCGCCAGACCACCGAGGCCATTAACGCGCTCAATGCACTGCGCCCCGAAACCGCTCGACGACGCCGTGACGGCCAGGACCAGGACGTACCAGTCGGCGAAGTGCGCGTCGGCGACCTGGTCGTCGTGCGCCCCGGCGAACGCATCGCCGTGGACGGCGACATCATGGAAGGCGCGACCCAGGTGGATGAATCGCTGATTACCGGCGAAAGCCTGCCGGTCAACAAGCACGCTGGTGACCGCGTCACGGGTGGCGCGGTCAATGCCGAAGGTCTGATTGTGGTGCGAACCACAGCCGTCGGCGCCGAATCGACCCTGGCGCGCATCGTGCGGATGGTCGAATCGGCCCAAGCCAAAAAAACGCCGATCCAGCGGCTGGTTGACCAGGTCAGCGCGGTGTTTGTGCCGGTGGTCATAGTCATTGCTTTTATTACTCTGCTGGGGTGGGGCCTGGCCACCGGCAACTGGGAGACCGCCATTCTCAACGCCGTCGCCGTGCTGGTGATTGCCTGCCCCTGCGCGCTCGGGCTGGCCACGCCCACGGCCATCATGGCCGGCACCGGCGTGGCGGCGCGTCACGGCATTTTGATCAAGGACGCCGAAGCGCTGGAAGTGGCGCACAGGGTGAAAATCGTCGCTTTTGACAAGACCGGCACGCTGACCGAAGGCAAGCCCGAGCTGGTCGCACTGGAGCCCCATGGAGCCTCGCGCGATGCTGTTCTGGCCTGGAGCGCCGCCATCCAGGTCGGCAGCGAACATCCGCTGGCCAAAGCGGTAACGCAACTCGCCCTGAAAGACCAAATCAGCGTGCCTGCGGCGTCGCAGGTACGCGCGGTCGCCGGGCGCGGCATGTCGGCCGTCGTGGACGGGCGAGAGTTGCGGCTGGGCAGCCCGCGCTTCATGCAGGAGTTGGGCGTGGACCTCGGCGCATTTTCGGCACGCGCGCTGGCACTGGAAACCGAAGGCCGCACGGTGTCCTGGCTAGCCGATGTGACTGGTGAGCCGCAACTGCTGGGCCTGCTGGCCTTTGGCGACACGCTCAAGGCGAACGCAGCCCCGGCCGTGACCAGCCTGCATGCGCTGGGCATCAAAACCGCGCTGCTTACCGGCGACAACCGGGGCAGCGCCGAAGCCGTTGCGAAGCAGCTCGGCGTGGACATCGTGCATTACCAGGTTTTGCCCGAAGACAAGGCCGCCATCATTGACCAGCTCAGGGATCAGGTCAAAAAGGGCGGCGGCCGGGTAGCGATGGTGGGAGACGGGATCAACGACGCGCCTGCCTTGGCGGCGGCTGATGTAGGCATTGCCATGTCCACCGGCACCGACGTGGCGATGCATGCTGCGGGCATCACGCTGATGCGCGGCAACCCGGCGCTGGTGGCCGACGCCATCGACATCTCGCGCCGCACCTACGCCAAGATCCGGCAAAACCTGTTCTGGGCGTTCTTCTACAACGTGGTCGGCATTCCGCTGGCGGCCTTTGGCCTGCTGAGCCCCGTGATTGCGGGCGCAGCCATGGCCTTCAGCAGTGTGAGCGTGGTGATGAATGCCTTGCTGCTGCGCCGTTGGAAAGGAAGCGCCCAATGATTCACAACGACACTTCCAGCGGCCCCTTCAACATCGGGAAAGCCGCAGCCCGTTCCGGCGTCTCTCCTAAAATGATCCGTCACTACGAATCCCTCGACCTGCTGCCGACCGTGCACCGCACGGAAGCCGGCTACCGCCAGTATGGCGATCGGGAAGTGCACACGCTGAGCTTCATCCGCCGCGCCCGCACGCTCGGTTTCAGCATGGCCGAGATTGCCGAGCTGCTCAAGCTGTGGCAAAACAAGCGACGCGCCAGTGCAGACGTCAAGCGCATTGCGCTGGCCCATGTCGCCGACCTGGAGCGGCGCATTGCCGAGATGGCCGCGATGAAGCAGACCCTGACGCATCTGGCGCACTGCTGCCAGGGTAATAGCCGGCCGGATTGCCCTATCTTGAGCGAGCTGGCGGGCTAGGGAAGCACCTTTTTACTATTTATTTAATAGCTTCTTACGCCCGTGGATATTGCACATAAGGCCTTTTTTATCGTAAAAACCGAAAAAACGGCCTGGAGAGCGTCTTCACCCCGACCACCGTGCTTCAGTACATTGAAGTGCCCTGTGATGGGCTCGGCGCTGGACGCCACGCAGGGGAATCTGGCCTGGGACTATGGATTGAACTTGTTAGTCGTTTGTACTAACATCGAATTCATTTATCCTGAATTCAAGGTATCCCCATGGCCTCGACGACGCTTCCCTCTTCCGCCCGCTCATCGCGTTCTGCCCGTCTGGGGCTCAGGGCAACGCCCCGGCAGGAAGCCATTCTGCGCCGCGCGGCCGAGGCTGCGCACAAGTCATTGACCGATTTCATTCTCGACAGCGCCTGCCATGCCGCCGAGCAGACCTTGCTGGATCAA
>JAYWDL010000285.1:0-4498 GCA_043779865.1 Polaromonas sp. | reverse complement strand
TTGCCTCGGGGTACCGTGAGGTTGACTTGATTGAGAATGACACGATCCCCCGCAGAGCCCGGGTAGGAAAAAGTCACATTCTTGAATTCAACCAGCGGTGACGCAGAAATATCGGCCATTACTTTAAAGGGTGAAAGACCGGCAACTGCGTCGGTCGAGCTAGGGAAAGCCCTGATGATAAAGGGTTTAGCGTGACATCTCCCGTGCTCTGGCCATAACGACAGGCAGCCGGGAACTTGCCGGCCTGAAGAGTCGTCGGCTGAAAATCGACCGTGGCGGTCCATTTTTCAGCGGTTTTTTCACCCCTGCTGAGCCTGAACGCCTGAAAATCAGGCAGAAAGTGACTCCAGCCCAACAGATGTGGGCACAAGAAGCTATTTATTTGATAGCATTCCACAGCTCAACGAGAGTACAGATATAGCACCACCGAAACAAGCAGAGTTTGTTTTGAGGTGATACGCAAAACCCGTCGCCGAATGCCTGAATACGCATCGCCCGCACGGATTCACGTTGGGACGGCGATTAGGGCGCCGCCCGGACGCATGACTTTTTGTCAGCCATACCCCTACAAACCGTCGTTCGCTTGCGCGCTGCATGTAGATTAACCTGCGGGTTCCAAGGAGACAAGATGGACAACCATGACCGGGCGGGAACACGGCTCGACACCATCACCGATGGTCTGTCGGCTTGGGCGAACGCGTTGTCCTGGGACGACTGCCCCGAAGCGGTCCGCAGGGTGGTGCAGTACGAACTGCTTGACATCGTCGGTGCCCTGGTCGCCGGACGTTCTCTGCTCGGGCTTCCCCCATGGCTGGCCGCGATGATAGACGCCTCAGGCGGAGAAGGCAGTGGCCGGTGCGATGCCATCGGTCATGCCGGCCTTGCGCCGCAGACTGCCGCACTGGTGAACGGCTACTTCGCACACGCACTGGAGATGGACGACACACACGACCTGGCGGTGCTCCACGCTGGCGCGACGGTGATCCCGGCTGTGCTCGCGGCGCATGACTACCAGCCCCTAGCCTCGGGTCGTCAACTCATGGAAGCGATTGTGGTCGGCCTGGAAACCGTGTGCCGACTGGGGGTTGCCACCCGCCTGAGCCTCGTCGAAGGCGGCTGGCTTTACACGCCGCTGCTCGGCCACTTTGGCGCCGCAGCTGGAGTCGCCAAGCTACTTGGCGGTCCTTCGTGCGCTGACCTCGTCGCCCGGTCCCTGGGTGTGGTCTATTCCTTTACCAGCGGCAACCATCAACCGACGCGCGAAGGCGTGGAAACCAAACATCTGCAGCCCGGCATCGCAGCGTCTAACGCCGTATCGGCAGTTTTAATGACCAAAGCGGGCTTGCACGGCGTGCGCCAGCCTTTCCTTGGGGAGGACGGTCTCAATCGTGTCTATCTCCGCAGCCGAATGGACGCGGTCGAGGTGGTCGCGGATCTTGGCATACGGTATGAGGTGGCGCGGCTGTCATTCAAACCCTATCCGACCTGCCGGCTCACCCACCCGGCCATCACGGCAGCGCTTTCGTTGCATCACGAGTTGTCCGGCAATGTATCGGCGTTGGCGCGGGTAGATGTGCAGATCGGTGCGCAAGCCTTCGACGTTGTAGGCCGCGATGCGCCCGAGAAGCAGCGACCGGCCACCCGCCTGAACGCCCAGTTCAGCGTCAAATGGTGCGTGGCGGTCGCGTTGCGGTATGGCGCCGTGATGCCGTCACACCTGCAAAGCGAGGTACCGCCATCGCCCGAACTGGCAGCGCTCATTGACCGCATCGTCTGCTCGGCGGATACCTCTGCTGGCGAGCGTGACGTGGGCGGCTGTCGCGTCGTGGTGACGGGCGAATTCGGTGAACGTGTGAAGGTGGAGCGCCATGCCAGGGGCCATCCGGATTCCCCCCTGACAACGGACGATCTGCTGCTCAAGTTCACCAACAACGTGGCCAGCGCCGGCCTCGGGCTGGTCGCCGCGCGGCAACTGGCTGAAAGCTTGCTGTCAACCAGCGAGTCAGATGCCCCACCCAAGGTAATCGCCACCGCAAACGCGGCAATGGCTGCTCATGCGAAGCAAAGGCAATCAAGATGAACAACTCTCAAGCCATTAATACCCGCCGCCGCAGGACTGTCTTGGCCATCGCCGCAACGGCTGCGTTCGGCAGCGCTTTGAGCCAATCGTCTTACCCGAATAAGCCAATCAAGCTGATCGTGCCTTTTGCGCCCGGAGGAAGCAACGACAACATCGCGCGGGTCATCGCCATGCAGCTGTCAACACGCCTCGGCCAGAGCATCATCATCGAAAACAAGGGCGGCGGCGGCGGTACCCTGGGCACGAACAGCGTCGCCAAATCAGCGCCCGATGGCTACACGCTTTTATTGACGTCAAGCTCGCTGACCACCAATGCCGCCACCAGCAAAAAGCTACCTTTTTCACCTGAAAAGGATCTGGAGGCGATAGGCAAGATCGGCGCCGGTGCCTTCGTGGTCGTGGTGAGCCCGAAGTCGAGCGTCAAGACGCTGGCTGAATTCGTCGCGCAGGCCAGGGCGCAGCCCGGCACCATCACCTTTGGTTCTGCGGGCGTAGGTGGCATCAACCATCTCGGCACGGAACTGCTCGCGTCAGCTGCCAAAATCGAATTGCTTCACGTTCCGTACAAAGGCATCGGATTGGCGTTTTCCGATCTGATCGGTGGCCAGATCCAGATGCTATTGCCCAGCATCGCTTCTGCTGTACCGCACATCAAGGCGGGCAACATGCGGCCGCTCGCCGTGACCAGCGCAAGCCGATCGCCGCAGCTGCCTGATATACCGACAGTGGCAGAGGCGGGCGTGCCAGGCTATGACCTGGAGGTCTGGTGGGGGCTGACCGGCCCGGCGGGAATGCCAAAGCCGGTTGTGGCCCGGCTAAACCAGGAGTTGAACAAGGTACTCGTGTCCGACGAAATGAAAACTTTGCTCGCCCGAGAAGGTGCCGAGCCGCAGCCCACAACACCACAGCAGTTCGGTCAGTTGATCCGCAGCGACATCGAGCGCTGGACCCGATTGATGAAAGACTCGTACATTCAGACAGAGTAGGCCAGGCGCTGGGGGATGCGATTCACGGCACCCCCTTGCGCTCACGCAGCCTGGCCACACACCGAACGAAGCCAGGCGCGGAACGCGACGATTTTTTCCTGATCAGCGCTGTCCTGCCGACAGGCCATGTAATAGCCGGTACCGCGCCGCAGAACGGTCTCGAAAGGTGCCACGAGTAGCCCGCTAGTCAGTTGCTCCTGCAGATAGGCGCGCTGTCCGATCGCGACGCCCATGCCAGCCGACATGCATTCGTAGGCGATGCTCAAGTCCTCAAAGGTCCGCGTGCCGGCGCCTTGCAAGTCAGGATATCCCGCAAGCTGAAGCCATTCGGGCCAGTCACGTGGGCGCTGGCTGTGATGCAGCAAAGTGTGCTGTGCAAGGTCGCCTGGCGTCATCAGGGGTGGATAGCCCGTCGCCAGTTGCGCACTGCACACCGGGACAAGCTCGTCGACAAACAGCAGGTCGGCTTCAAGACCGGGCCAGCCTCCGTTGCCATACAGCACCCCAAGATCAATAGGGTCGCGCTGAAAATCGACCCGGTCGCTGGAGCCGATCAATCGCACCTCGATGTCCGGATGCAAGCGCTCAAATTCAGGCAGCCGGGGCACCAGCCAGCGCACGAAGAAGGTCGTGAAGCCGCGAATGGTGATCACAGAACGCGAGCGCGTTGCCGTGAGTTCCGCGGTGGCAGCTGCGATGCCGTCGAGCGCCTTCGTCAATCGGCCGCCATAACGCCGCCCTTCAGGTGTCGTGTCCACACCGGTGCTCGTGCGAATAAAAAGCTCGAACCCCAGGTAGTCCTCAAGCGCCTTCACCTGTCGGCTGATCGCGCCTGGCGTCAGGTGCATCTCGCCAGCCGCTTTGGCAAAATTGTTGTGTCGCGCGGCAGCCTCAAAGGCACGAAGCTGGTTCAGCGGCGGCAGGCGTCTGCGCATGGACGCTCCTTAAAGTGCTGGATGTTATCCCACGAAAGCACCGAATTCGTGAGTTCCTCAATGCACCAGCGACAACGCCGCCACCGCCTTGACCAGCTCTTCGATATTGGTGAATACCCGTCCGCCCGCCTTGACGATGGCTGCACGCTTGGTCTCCACCGTACCGAAAGCACCATGCATGAGCGCGCCAGCGTGACCCATAGTCACACCCTCCCTGGCCTGTGAGCCGGCCAGCAAGACAAACACCGGTTTATCGAAGCCTGTCGCGATCATCGTCGCTGCCATGTCTTCTTCTTCGGTGCCGCCGATCTCGCCGACCACCACCACCGCCCGGGTGTCCTCGCGCGCCGCGAAGAACGGCACCAGATCACCAAAGCGCGTGCCCTTGACCAGGTCCCCGCCAACGCCGATCCACGCGCTCTGGCCGATACCGCGCCGCGCAAGGCGATAGCACACCTCGTACGACAGCGTTCCGCTCTTGGACATCACGCCGACAG
>JAYWDL010000284.1:0-12383 GCA_043779865.1 Polaromonas sp. | reverse complement strand
TTTTGGAGACGGTCCCAGATCTGCCGGCTGGTGACGTACTTGCCTTCACGACCGGCCAGCGGGCTGGTGTTGACGCAAAAGTTCATCGTCAGGGTCGGCTCATCGACCTTGAGCATGGGCAGCGGCATCGGGGTGATCGGGTCGGTAATCGTCACGCCAATACCGATGTCGGTCAGGCCGTTGATCAGCACGATTTCACCGGGACCCGCATCGGTGGTCTGCACGCGTTCCAGGCCCTGGAAGGTCAACACCTGGTTGATGCGGCCTTTGACGGGCTTGCCATCCGGGCCGTCCATCACCACCACGTCCATCATCGGCTTCACGGTGCCCTGGCTGATACGGCCAACACCAATGCGTCCCACAAAGGTCGAAAAGTCGAGCGCGGAAATTTGCAGTTGCAGCGGCGCATCCGGGTCACCCTGCTGGTGCGGCACGTGCTCAAGAATGGTGTTGAACAGCGCCGACATGTCGGGGCCCCACTGCTCGTTCGGCGGGCCTTCAACCAGCGATGACCAGCCGTTGATACCCGAGGCGTACACCACCGGAAAGTCCAGCTGCTCATCGGTGGCGCCGAGCTTGTCGAACAGGTCGAAAGCGGCGTTGACCACCCAGTCGGGGCGTGCACCGGGCTTGTCCACCTTGTTCACCACCAGGATGGGCTTGAGACCCAGGGCCAGCGCCTTCTTGGTCACAAAGCGGGTCTGGGGCATGGGGCCTTCCTGCGCATCGATCAGCAGCACTACGCCGTCGACCATGGACAGCGCACGCTCCACTTCGCCGCCGAAGTCGGCGTGGCCGGGGGTGTCAACGATGTTGATGTGCGTGCCTTCCCAAGTCACGGCGCAGTTCTTGGCCAGAATCGTGATGCCACGCTCTTTTTCGATGGCGTTGTTGTCCATCACGGTGTCGACCACTTTCTCGTGCTGGGCAAAGGTGCCGGACTGGCGCAGCAATTGGTCGACCATGGTGGTCTTGCCATGATCGACGTGGGCGATGATGGCTATGTTACGGATCTGTTTTTGACTCATGGTTGACTTTCTGGGAACTTGAAAACGGTACGTGATTAATGTTGAAAAGAGCCGGCACCCGATGGTGCGGCCGTGGAAACTGGCGTAAAAATTTCAGCTGGACGATGCGCTGATTGCAGGATGTCCTGAACTTCAATCGGGCTCAGCAAACGCTGGGGAATCAGTTCATCAGCCGTAATATGGGCCGAGCCTAAAAACGCAGTCAGCTCAAAAGCCTGTCCTGAGCTTGTCGAAGGGCCATAGACCTGCACCAGCGGCGCGTCAGCACCCCACTGGCCCCGACGGCGCAGGCCGCTCAAAAAGCGTCCTGCATTATCGGAGTCCAGTGTGACAACCGGGTAGGCCGCCACCAGCGACTGAGGCGGCAACAGGCAGGCTTCGCGTTCGGCCTCGCTCATGGCTTCCAGCGCGGCCAGCGTCACGCATTGCGCCACTACAAAACCGCCGGTTTCAAGCCGCCTGAGCGAACCCAGGTGCGCGCCGCAGCCCAAGGCCTCGCCGATGTCTTCGCCCAAGGTCCGGATGTAAGTGCCCTTGCTGCAGCTTACTATGATTTTAATAGCTGCTTGCGCCCGTGGATCGTGCGCAAGAGCCATTTCAAGCTTGTAAACAGTGATGTTGCGCGCTTCCCGCTCCACTTCCTGGCCTTTGCGCGCGTATTCGTACAGCGCCTTGCCGTCTTTCTTGAGTGCTGAATACATGGGCGGAATCTGGGCCAGCGGGCCGGTAAAGCGCTGCGTCATGGTTTGAAGCAACTCGGGAGTGATCTCGGGCACAGGCCGGGTTTCAATCACTTCGCCTTCAGCATCGGCCGTGCTGGTTTTTTGCCCCAGCAGTAGCACGGCCTCATAGGTTTTGTCGGCATCGAGCTGTAGCTGACTGAACTTGGTCGCTGCACCAAAGCACAGCGGCAACACGCCGGTAGCCAGCGGATCGAGCGTTCCGGTATGACCCGCCTTGTCGGCACGCAGCAGCCATTTAGCTTTTTGCAACGCCTGATTGCTCGACAGGCCCAGCGGCTTGTCGAGCAGCAGCACGCCGTGTACGGGACGTCGCTGAATCTTTTGACCCCTGGGAGTCTGGCGAGGAGAGGATGTTTGCGTCATAAGCTTTGACAGGCTCGGCGCACGGGACTGCCCGAACGCTAGTTGGGCACCGTTGTCCCCGAACCTGTCAAAGGGGAACGGCGCGAACTCAATCGTCCTGGGCGCGAGAAGAAACCGCCTTGGCAATCAAAGCGTTCAGGTCGGCTGCGCGTTCGGTGGTTTGGTCAAAGTGAAAATGCAGCGTCGGCACGGTATGCGTCATCAGCCGCTTGAAAAGGCCATTGCGCAGGAAGCCGGCAGCCTGATTCAGAGCAACTTCGCACTCTCTCGGGTCGCCGACCAGTACGCTGAAAAACACTTTGGCATGGGCATAGTCGGGCGTGACTTCAACCGCTTGAACCGTCACCATGCCAACTCGCGGGTCTTTCAGCTCGCGGGCGATCAGCTCTGTCAAATCGCGCTGGATCTGATCGGCAATACGAAAGCTGCGGTTGGGGGTGGATGATTTTTTACGCATGAAATGAAAAGTTCAAAGTTGCAGTCCTGCATTGAAATGGCAGCCCGCCAGCCTGGAATGGTTGACGCGTTGCCTGCTTCTTTACAGGGTCCGTGCCACTTCCTTGATCTCGAAGAACTCCAGAATGTCACCCACTTCAATATCGTTGTAGTTCTTGACGTTCAAGCCGCACTCGAAGCCTTCCTTGACTTCCTTGGCATCGTCCTTGAAGCGCTTGAGCGAGTCGAGTTCACCCGTGAAGATGACCACGTTTTCGCGCAGCAAACGCAACCTGGCGGTGCGGCGGACCACACCGGCGGTAACCATGCAGCCTGCAATCGAGCCGATCTTGCTGACCTTGAACACCTGGCGAATTTCGGCATTGCCGATGATTTCTTCCTTTTTGTCGGGCGTAAGCATACCGGACATGGCGGCCTTGAGTTCGTCCACAGCGTCATAAATGATGTTGTAGTAACGAATGTCAATGCCGTTGTTCTCGGCCTGCTTGCGCGCTTGGGCATCAGCACGGGTGTTGAATCCGATCAGCACGGCCTTGGAAGCAATCGCCAGGTTGACGTCGGATTCGGAAATCCCGCCCACACCGGAGTACACCAGTTGAACCTTGACCTCGTCGGTCGATAGTTTGAGCAGTGACTGCGACAACGCTTCCTGCGAACCCTGCACATCGGCCTTGATGATGATCGGCAGCATTTTGACTTCGCCAGCGTTGATGTCGGAGAACATGTTCTCCAGCTTGGACGCCTGCTGCTTGGCCAGCTTGGTATTGCGGAACTTGCCGGCGCGGTAGGTGGCGATTTCGCGGACACGGCGTTCGTCCGTCATGACCATGAAATCGTCGCCCGCCTGGGGTACTTCCGTCAGACCCTGAATTTCGACCGGAATCGAAGGACCTGCGGTCTTGACCGGCTTGCCGTTTTCATCGAGCATGGCGCGAACGCGGCCATAGGTCGAGCCGGCCAGCACCACATCGCCGGCTTTCAGCGTACCGGACTGGACCAGCACCGTCGCGACCGGGCCACGGCCCTTGTCGAGCCGCGCTTCAATCACCAGGCCCTTGGCCAGGGAATCGACCGATGCCTTGAGTTCCAGCACTTCAGCCTGCAGCAGTACCTGCTCGAGCAAGTCGTCAATGCCTGCGCCGGTATGGGCGGAGACGGGCACAAACGGCGAATCACCGCCAAACTCTTCGGGCACGACGCCTTCGGTGACCAGTTCGCCCTTGACGCGCTCCAGATTGATGCCTGGCTTGTCGATCTTGTTGATCGCCACGACGATAGGAACGCCAGCTGCGCGGGCATGCTTGATGGCCTCTTTGGTCTGCGGCATGACGCCGTCATCGGCTGCGACCACCAGAATCACGATGTCGGTCGCCTGGGCACCACGGGCACGCATGGCGGTAAACGCCTCGTGACCCGGTGTATCCAGAAAGGACACCATGCCGCGTGGTGTTTCCACATGGTAGGCGCCAATGTGCTGGGTAATGCCGCCGGCTTCACCGGATGCCACCTTGGCACGACGAATGTAGTCAAGGAGCGAGGTTTTACCGTGGTCAACGTGACCCATGACGGTCACCACCGGTGCGCGTGGCAAGGCTTCGGCCTGCAGCCCTTGCACATCGTCGTCGGTGAACGCTTCCGGATCATCCAGCGCAGCGGTCAGCGCAGTGTGTCCCATTTCCTCCACCACAATCATGGCGGTATCCTGATCCAGCGGCTGGTTGATGGTGACCATCTGGCCCAGCTTCATTAAATGCTTGATGACCTCGGACGACTTGATGCTCATCTTGTGCGCCAGTTCTGAAACCGTGATGGTTTCCGGCACATGAACTTCAATCACCTTAAATTCGGTAGGCGCTACAAAATTTGAGTCGGGACGTGCCTCACGACCTGAGCTGCGACGACCACGCGGGCCGGGACGGAAATTGCCGCGACCAGGAACAACCGGAGCGCCACGACTCGGGATACCTTTTTTCTTGGCTGCGTCATCTTTCCATGTCGAAGACAGGTTCTCTGACTTGACTTCTTTCTTGCCAGCTGCACCTGGGGTAGCGGGCGCTGCGCCGGGGGCGGCAGGCTTGACTGCACCGGGGGCTACGACTGGCTTGTGCAGCGTTCCCTTCATGGCAATTTTGGGGTCTACATGCGGAACCAGGACTCGCTTGGGCGCAGACAGCATGGCGCGAATGCCAGCGGCTTCTGCCTCGGCTTTGCGGCGACGCTCCTGCAAATCCACCGCTTTTGCAGCATCGGCCTGAAATTCAGCGGTTGCCTTGGCTTTGACTGCAGCCTGCGCGTTTGCGGTTTCAGCAGCTTTCGCTGTTGCTGCTTCTGCGGCCTTGCTGGTCTTTTCTGCAGCAGCTGTATCAATAGCTTTTTGCGCTTCCACCGAAACGGACGGAGTCGTTGGGGCAGCCGGAGCAGGCTTGAAGATTTTGCCGATCGTGGGCTTGACTTTTTTCGCAGCCTCTGCCGCTAAAGCTGCAGCTTGATCAGCCGCAGCAGCCTGAGCCGCAGCTTCGGCTTGCGCTTTATGCGCTGCCGTTTCGCGTTCGCGCTCAAGGGCAGCTTCCTGGGCATCGTGCTCTTCACGCAAACGGCGCTTTTCCGTCAGTTCTGCTTCCTGGTGGCGCAGCAACTCTGCATGACGGCTGGCCTCTTCTTCGCGCCGGACCAGTTCGGCGTCTTCAGCGGTCTGAACATGGGACGCAGCCATGGCTCCCGCCTGAACTTCTTCAGCGTGCAGGTCAGTTTCGTCTTCGCGCCTGACAAAGGTGCGTTTCTTGCGGACCTCGACCTGGATGGTGCGGGCCTTGCCCGTGGAGTCGGCCTGCTTGATTTCAGAGGTCGATTTTTTGACCAGCGTGATCTTTTTGCGGTCAGCCGCGACAGTGCCATGGCTGGCGTGCAGATAGCCGAGCAGCTTTTGCTTGTCGGATTCCGACAAGGGATCGCTGGCTTGCGCCTTGGCAACGCCGGCGCGGGTCAATTGCTCGATCAGGGTAGCGGGAGATTTATTCAATTCAGCTGCGAATTCAGCGACGGTAGTGGTACTGGACATATTTGGTTTTCCTGACTGGCCTCCATGATCACTGCTCTTGGGCTGCTGCGGGTGCAACAGCGTCGCCAGCGTCATCGGTAAACCAATGGGCGCGGGCAGTCATGATCAGGGCTTTGGCCTCGTCCGCAGACTGGCCGGTTATATCGGTAAGCTCATCCACGGCCAGATCGGCCAGGTCGTCACGGGTGGCAACACCCGCTTCGATAAGTTTGGCAATCAGCTCGGGCGTAAGGCCTTCAACGTCGCGCAGATTCTGCGAAACACCGCCGGCATTTTCTTCCTTGGCAATTTCCATTGTCAAAAGGGCGTCTTTGGCGCGCGTGCGCAGCTCATTGACGGTATCTTCGTCAAACGTCTCGATTTCCAGCATTTCCTGCAGCGGAACGTAAGCCACTTCTTCCAGGCTGGTAAAGCCTTCGGAAATCAGGATATCGGCGATTTCTTCGTCCACATCAAGCTTTTCCATGAACAGCTTGCGGCTGGTATCGGTTTCGCTGGCCTGCTTCTGGGCCGACTCGCTGGCATCCATGATGTTGATCTTCCAGCCGGTCAGCTCGGAAGCCAGGCGCACATTCTGGCCACCGCGGCCGATGGCAATGGCGAGGTTTTCCTCGTCAACCACCACATCCATGGCGTGACGCTCTTCGTCCACCACGATGGACGACACGTTGGCCGGTGCCAGCGCACCAATCACGAACTGGGCCGGGTCTTCACTCCACAGCACAATGTCGACGCGTTCGCCGGCAAGCTCGTTGGTCACGCCGTTGACACGGGTGCCGCGAACCCCGACGCAGGTGCCAATCGGATCGACGCGCTTGTCATGCGACAACACGGCGATCTTGGCGCGCGAACCGGCGTCACGGGCGCAGGATTTGATTTCGAGCAGGCCCTGCTCGATCTCGGGGACTTCCTGGCGGAACAACTCAACCATGTACTCGGGCGCGGTACGCGACAGGATGATGGGCGCACCGCGCAGCGTGGTGTCCACTTCCATGATCATGGCGCGAACGCGGTCACCGGTGCGCAGGTTTTCCTTCGGAATCATGTCGCTGCGGCGCAGGCGGCCTTCCACACGGCCGGACTCGACAATCAGGTCGCCCTTGTCCATGCGCTTGACGGTGCCGACAAAAATCTTGTCGCCGCGCGACATGAAGTCGTTAAGCAGCATTTCACGCTCGGCATCACGGATTTTTTGCAGGATGACCTGCTTGGCCGCCTGCGCGCCAATCCGGCCAATCGGCAGGCTTTCGACCGGCTTTTCGATGAAGTCGCCTTCTTCGATGTCGGCAATTTGATCGCGTGCATCGGTTACCAGTTCTTCGGCTTCGGGATTCTGCAGGCCGGCCTCGTCAGCAACCACCAGCCAGCGGCGGAAGGTTTCGTAATTGCCGCTGTCACGGTCCACCGCAACACGAATATCCACGCCGTCGGCATACACCTTCTTGGTAGCCGAGGCGAGCGCAAGCTCGACGGCACCAAAGACGACGTCGCGTTCAACGTTTTTTTCACGCGAGATGGCATCAACCAACATCAACAGTTCGCGATTCATTTCACAAGCCTGCCTTTCTAAATTATTTCTCTATCGGTCTATCGGCAACGGGTTTGGGTCTGCGCCCCTTGAAATCAACGACGGGCGCCAAGCGCGCTTGGTGAATTTCATCCAGCGTAAAGCCCAGCGCCTGCAGCGGCGGGGGAATTCTTTTTTTGCTGATTTTCTGGCCAGGCTTGACGGCGGGCTCATCGCTCCACACGATTTGCCATCCCGCCTGACCCTCTACAGGCTCAGCCCGCTCCAGCGTACCGCGGAATTTCTTGCGGCTGGCCGAGACGGTTGAACCGGCAGTGGCAGCCACACCGATTGCCGCCTTGAGCGTGACGTCAATCAACTCACCGGCAAAACGCTCAAAATCTTTTTCATTGCGCAAGGGACGGTCAATACCGGGGGAACTGACTTCAAGACGGGAATACTCGGCGCCTTCGACTTCAAGCACAAACTGCAACTGGCGTGTGACCTTTTCACAGTCTTCCGCATTGATGAACTGCTCGGCGTCAGGCACATAGGGCATGTCAATCGTAACGCGCAGCAAACCGCCGCCGGTCCGTTCGATCTCTACCAGCTCGTAGCCCAGCCCCGTTACAGTTTGCTCAATCGTCTCTTGCAAAGCCATTCAGTCTTTCGTTCCTTCTATTATTTTTTTGCCCATGTGCAAAAACAAACGCCCAAAAAAAATGGGCGGTGAAAACCCGCCCATTTGGTCGTGTGAAGTGCGTATTCTAGCGCACCGTACGCTGCAACGCAACAATTTTCGTACCCGCCAGACATGCAATCGGTGGTAAACACCGCGAACCCCGAACAGGCGTCAGCCTTGGGCCACCAATATCCGGGTATAGGGATGTCGCGGCGCATCCAGCACCTCAAGCACGCGGCCTGATTCCACGATTTCGCCGTCTTTCATCACCATCACGTCGTGAGCCATGGCGCGAATCACGTCAATATCGTGCGTGATCAGCAGATAGCTCAGGCCGCGTTCCCGCTGCAGCCGCTGCAGCAATCCCAGAACCTGCTTTTGAATCGTTACATCCAGCGCGCTGGTGGGCTCATCGAGTATCAGCAGGCTGGGGTTGATGATCAGTACACGGGCAATTGCCAGCCGCTGGCGCTGACCACCCGAAAACTCATGCGGGTAGCGCCGCAGCAAGCCGGGAAACTGTGCCTCGCTCATGCCAACGTCCAGCAAGGATTGTTCGACGCGCAATCTTCTTTCACCCTGGCTCAGCATAGGCTCATGCACCAGCAAGCCTTCCTCGACAATCGCCTCCACCGTCATGCGCGGCGACAGCGAGGAAAACGGATCCTGAAACACCACTTGAACAGCCCGGCGAATAGCCTTGTTGCCAGCTGCCTGCCGGCTCCAGGATTGCCCTGCAGCCTGCAATTGACCGGAAAATCGCAGCAGCCCCAAGCTGGCCAGCGCCAGGGTGGATTTACCGGAACCTGATTCGCCAACGATTCCAAGCGTTTTGCCCAGAGAAATGGTGAAACTGGCATCCTTGACGGCAACAAATTCACCGCTTTTAAACCAGCCCCTGAGCCCGGAAATGGCCACCGGATAGGCGACGCGCAAATGGCTGGCGTGCATGACAGGAGAAGAAGCTGCGGCAAGAGCGCTTGCTTCCACCACCTCCCGCACCGGCTTGCTGTCAATCAATTTACGGGTGTAGGGATGCTGCGGATGGGCAAACACGTCAGCTACTCTGCCCTGTTCCACAATATGGCCGTTCTCCATGACCGCGACCCGGTCCGCAAAGCGGCGCACCAGGTTAAGGTCATGCGTGATCAGGAGCACGGCCATGCCGTTACGGCGCTGCAAATCACTGAGCAGGTCCAGAATCTGGCCGCGCAACGTGACATCCAGCGCGGTGGTCGGCTCGTCAGCCAGCAGCAGCCTGGGGCGGCAAGCCAGCGCCATGGCGATCATGGCGCGCTGGCGCTGTCCCCCCGACAGTTGGTGCGGAAACGAATTGGCCCGTCGTTCAGGCTCCGTAATTCCAGTATCTGCTAGTAATTTAATAGCTGCTTGCGCAGATTCAGCTTGCGCCAGACCCTGTTTTAGCTGTAAAACCTCGGCAATCTGATCGCCCACGCTGAACAAGGGGTTCAGCGCCGTCATCGGCTCCTGAAAGATCATGGCGATGTCCCGGCCGCGAATACCTCGCAGCGCGCGTTCGGGCATCGACAACAGATCACCCACGCTATCGGGGCCTGCGAATTTCGCTTGCCCGCTGATTCGGGCGTCCTGGACCAGCCGCAGCAGGCTCAGTGCCGTCACTGTCTTGCCCGAGCCGGACTCACCCACCAGGGCCAGTTTTTCTCCGGGGGCGATGGAAAAATTGATGCCGCGCACGACTTCTTTACCCGCGAAGGAAACCCGCAGACCGCGTACTTCCAGAAGCGGACTTGTCATTGGTCCACCTTTCGCGGGTCCAGCGCATCGCGCAAGGCGTCGCCCATGAAGGTCAGCAGCAGCAAGGTGATGACCAGCACAGCAAAAGTTGACAATGAAATCCACCAGGCGTCAATATTGGCCTTGCCCTGACTCAGCAACTCGCCCAGGGAGGGCGTTCCCGGCGGCACGCCCAGCCCCAGAAAGTCCAGCGAAGTCAGCGCCAGGATTGCCGCGCTCATGCGAAACGGCAAAAAAGTCACCACCGGAGTCATGCTGTTGGGCAGAATGTGCCGCCACATGATCTGCAGATTGCTCACGCCCAGCGCTTTGGCGGCCCGCACATAGTCCATCTGGCGGTTGCGCAAAAACTCGGCACGCACATAGTCCGACAGCCCCATCCAGCCAAAAAGGCTAAGCAGTAGCAGCAGCAACGCCACGCTGGGCGCAAAAATGGCGCTAAAAATAATGAGCAGGTAAAGCTCGGGCATGGAGCTCCAGATTTCCATGAAGCGCTGCGCGATCAGGTCTGTCTTGCCGCCAGCGTAGCCCTGAATGGCGCCGGCCATCACTCCCATCACTACTCCCAAAGCCGTCAGCGCCAGGCCAAACAGTACGCTCAGCCGGAAGCCGTAAATCAGTTGCGCCAGCAGATCGCGTCCCCGGTCATCGGTGCCGAACCAGTTGTCGCGTGACGGTGCCGAAGGGTTGGGTTCTTTCGCAAAGTAGTTGATGGTGCGGGGACCGTAAGGATTGAGCGGGTACATAGCCCAGTTTGCGCCTTGGCTCAGCTTGCCTCGAATGAAGGGGTCCAGGTAGTCGGTCGGCGTGTCAAAGTCGCCATCAAAGGTTTTTTCTGAATAGTCTTTGACCAGCGGAAAGTAAAACTCGCCCTTGTAACGCGCCACCAGCGGCTTGTCGTTCGACAGCACTTCGGCAAACAGGCTGAACACCACCAGCAGACAAAAAAGAAGAAGACTCCAGTAGCCCAGGCGGTTGCACCTGAAACGCAGCCAGGCACGACGGGACGGAGACACTGACGGCGGCGAGATCGCGGACGGCAACACAGAGACAGAGGTAATTGCCATGGCTCAATCAAACTTCACGCGCGGATCAACCCACACATAGCAAAGATCACTGATGAGCTTGGTCACCAAACCGATCAGCGTAAACAGGTAAAGCGTTCCGAGTACGACGGGATAGTCCCGCCGGATCACGCTTTCGTAGCTGAGCAAGCCCAGGCCATCAAGCGAAAACAGGGTTTCGATCAACAGCGAGCCGGTAAAGAAGGCTCCGATAAAGGCCGCCGGAAAGCCGGTGATGATAGGGATCAGGGCATTGCGAAACACATGCTTCCACAGCACCTGCCCCTCGCTCAGGCCCTTGGCTCTGGCCGTCAGCACGTACTGCTTGCGGATTTCCTCCAGAAACGAGTTTTTGGTCAGCACAGCCGTCACGGCAAAACTGCCCAGCACCATCGCAATGATGGGCAGCGTGATGTGCCAGAGGTAGTCGGTAATGCGGGCGCCCCAGCCCAGTGTTTCCCAGTTGGCCGAAGTCAGCCCACGCAAGGGAAACCATTGCAGCTGCCCGCCAAAAACCACCAGCAGCGCCACGCCCAGCACAAAACCCGGTATCGCATAGCCGGCCAGCACCACCAGTGTCGTGACAAAGTCAAAGCGCGACCCCGCCCTGACCGCCTTGGCCACGCCCAGCGGCACGGCAATCAGGTAGCTGATGAAAAAAGTCCAGAGCCCCAGACTGACCGAAACCGGCAGCTTTTCCTTGACCAGCTGCCAGACATCCTTATGCTGGTAAAAACTGTTGCCCAGGTCAAAGCGGGCAAAGCGGCCCAGCATCTGGAAAAATCGCTCATGCACCGGCTTGTCAAAGCCGTAAAGCACCTTGATTTCTTCAATACGCTCGGCATCAACGCCCTGCCGTCCCCGGTAACCCGCCCCGCTGCTGGCTGCACGTTCGCCGCCGGAATCACGGCCCTGCAGCTGGGCCACCATTTGCTCCACCGGCCCGCCCGGCACGAACTGCACCATGGCAAAGGTCAGCAGCAGCACGCCGAACAAGGTCGGAATCATCAGCAGCAGACGCTTGAGGATGTAGCTGGCCATGGGCGGTTTTTCTTCCTATTTATTGAACGGCGATGCCCACCAGGCGCTCATGGCCCAGGTGTCGGGCTGGTAGTACGGCGGAATGGTTGACGGCAGAACGAATTGTCTGGGCCGGTAGCCAATCAGAAAAGCGTCGCCATAATACTGCGGCACTGAGTAATAACCATTCGTCAGCACGCGGTCCAGCGCCCGCATGGCAGCATTGAGCTGGGGCCGGGTTTTTGCCGTCACCACTTTTTGCAGCAGCGCATCGACGGCCGGATCGGCAATACCCCAGACATTCGAAGACCCCGGCGTTGCAGCGGACTTGGAGCCAAACAACTCCAGCAGCTCGCCGCCCGGCGCCGTGGTGCCAGGCAAGCGCAGCGTCGTGACATCAAAATCGAAAGCGTCCATCTTCTGCTTGCCCAGGGAGAAATCGACGATACGGTAAGTCATCGTAATGCCCAGCTTTTCCAGCGCCTTCTGGAACGGCCCGACGATGCGTACCAGTGAGGGCTGGTCGTTCAAAAACTCCATGGTGAAAGCCTCGCCCTGCTCATTGCGCAGCGCGCCGTCGCGGTAGCTCCAGCCAGCCTCGCGCAGTAGTGCCTGGGCCTGGCGCAGGTTGTCGCGCAGGCTGCCGGGCGGCGTGGTGCTTGGTGAAATCGGCACCGGGCCGAACA